>JAACDY010000146.1 GCA_009936675.1 Bacteroidota bacterium | reverse complement strand
TCAGTAGCAAATTCAATCCATGAACCTTTGAAAGGAATGACTCTTGCCGAGTAGAGTTTGGTTCCATTGGCATGGAAAGATTGTCCAAAAAAGACACCAGGAGAACGGTGTAATTGAGATACTACAATACGCTCTGCACCATTGATTACAAATGTTCCACTGGGAGTCATATAGGGTATTGTCCCCAAAAACACATCTTGGACGATGGTTTCGAAGTCCTCGTGTTCTGGATCCGTACAAAAAAGTTTTAATCTTGCTTTGAGGGGTACGGAATAAGTCAAACCTCTTTCGATACACTCTTGAATAGAATAACGAGGTGGATCAACGAAATAGTCGATGAATTCAAGTACAAACTGATTTCGGGTATCCGTAATCGGAAAGTTTTCTTTGAAAGTATTGAAAAGACCTTCTTCGATTCTTTCGTCAGATTTGGTTTCCAACTGGAAAAAATCTTGGAAAGATTTGATTTGAATATCAAGAAAATCAGGGTAATTGGGTGAGTCCTTTGCGCCAGCAAAATTGACTCGAGTGGATTTTGTATTCGGCATCTACATTAATTTATTAGTATCCAACATTTGGGTCTAAAACCCGAGGGGCGTTATGAAACACAAATTGGTTTAGGCCTATGGAGGTCATCCAAAAGCCTAAACCTTGTTTGTTGTGAAGTAAGAACTATTTCAGTTCAACCTCAGCTCCTGCTTCTTCAAGCGACTTTTTAAGTCCTTCAGCTTCGTCTTTAGAAACTGCTTCCTTAACGTTGCTTGGTGCATTATCAACCAATTCTTTGGCTTCTTTCAAACCAAGACCAGTCAATTCTTTTACCAATTTAACCACTGCGAGTTTTGAACCACCAGCAGCAGTTAGTACTACATCGAATTCAGATTTTTCCTCTGCAGCGGCTTCTCCTCCACCAGCAGCGGCACCGCCAGCAACAGCTACAGCTGCAGCAGCAGGTTCGATCCCGTACTCATCTTTTAAAATATCGGCCAATTCATTGACTTCTTTTACCGTCAAATTAACCAGTTGTTCTGCGAATTCTTTTAAATCTGCCATTTTTTCTATTTGTATTTTTCTTGTTTTAAATAATTGTAATTTTTGAATGTTTATTCATTTGAACGTTTATCGTTCGGACAATGTTTTTAGGATTCCTGAAATATTCGATCCACCCGATTGAAGTGCTGAAATAACATTTTTGGCGGGAGATTGTAGTATTGCAATCACATCTCCAATCAACTCCTCTTTTGACTTAATGGATTCCAATACGTCAATTTGGTCGTCGCCTATGTAAATGGCCTCTTCTATGTAGGCTCCTTTCAATACAGGTTTTTCAAATTTTTTACGAAAAGTTTTGATCAACTTGGCTGGGGTATTACCCACCTCAGAAAACATCAAAGAAGTATTGCCTTTCAACACTTCTTGTAGGCTTCCAAAGTCTTGGTCAGAGGCCTCCATGGCTTTCGCCAACAAAGTATTCTTAACAACAGACAGTTTGATATTTGCCTTAAAACATGCCCTGCGCAATGCTGTCGTTTGAACTGCATTGAGACCGGCAATATCCGTTAAATAAAGATTCTTTACCGAGGATAACCTATCGGTTAAATCTTGGATTTCTTTTGCTTTTTGCTCTTTTGTCATTCCTTAGATTTTAAGGCTAAGCCATTTTGGTTTCAATGCCAATTCCAGGACTCATAGTACTGGACATGGAAATGCTTTTGATATAAGTTCCTTTGATTGAAGTGGGTTTCAACTTGTGAATGGTCTTGAGCAACTCATTGGCATTCTCTTCAATCTTTTTGGATTCGAAGGAGACTTTCCCAACAGAAGCGTGAACGATTCCATTTTTATCCACTTTAAAATCAATTTTACCTCCTTTAACATCAGAGACTGCTTTTTTGATGTCCATGGTTACCGTCCCGGTTTTGGGATTGGGCATTAAGCCTCTAGGACCTAAAACCCGTCCCAAGGGACCCAATTTTCCCATTACACTGGGCATGGTAACAATTACATCGACGTCTGTCCAGCCATCTTTGATTTTTTGAAGGTACTCATCCAAGCCAATATAGTCGGCACCTGCCTCTTTAGCTTCTGCTTCTTTGTCGGGAGTAACCAAGGCCAAAACCTTAAGCGTTTTACCCGTCCCGTGAGGAAGTGTAACCACACCTCTGACCATTTGATTGGCCTTTTTGGGATCTACCCCCAAACGAATGGCCAAATCTACTGACGCATCGAATTTTGTGGTGGTCACTTCCTTGACCAAAGAAGAAGCATCTGCTACAGAGTACAAGGACTTACTGTCCACTTTGGCTCTGGCTTCTTTTTGTTTTTTTGATATTGCCATAACTAATTTTTTATGAGTTAGAAGGGAATTCTCCTTTAACAGTGAATCCCATCGAACGGGCAGTACCGGCAACCATCTTCATGGCTGATTCAATGGTAAATGCATTTAAATCTTGCATTTTATCCTCAGCAATGGTTCTGACTTGATCCCAAGTAACCGAGGCTACTTTGGTTCTATTGGGTTCGCCGGAACCCTTTTTAGCTTTGGCTGCTTCCATCAATTGAACGGCCGCTGGAGGTGTCTTTATTACAAATTCAAACGATTTGTCTTTGTATACAGAAATTACGACCGGTAAAATTGTTCCGGGCTTATCTTGGGTTCGCGCATTGAACTGCTTACAAAACTCCATGATATTAACTCCTGCGGCACCTAGCGCGGGTCCAACCGGTGGCGATGGATTCGCAGCACCTCCCCGAACTTGAAGTTTAAGAACTTTATCTATT
>JAACDY010000145.1 GCA_009936675.1 Bacteroidota bacterium | reverse complement strand
TGAGGGAAATTACCCCTTATTTGGAAAAAGTAAAGAAAAACAAGGCCAAAATCAAGTATATTTTTGAAACCCATTTTCATGCCGACTTTGTAAGCGGTCACCTGACCCTATCCAAAGAGACCGGAGCTCCTATTGTTTTCGGACCCAATGCCAATCCAGAATTTGAAGTCATCATTGCCCAGGACGGGCAAGAATTTCCACTTGGAAACGGAACCATCATCGCGCTCCACACCCCTGGCCACACCATGGAAAGCACAACCTATTTGTTGAGAGACAATAACGGAAAAGATGTCGCCATCTTCAGTGGTGATACGCTGTTCTTAGGAGATGTAGGACGACCTGATTTGGCTCAAAAAGCCAAAGAAATTACCCAAGAAGATTTGGCAGGCTTACTTTTTGACAGCCTGAGAAACAAGATCATGCCTTTATCAGATGATGTAATCGTGTACCCCGCCCACGGTGCCGGATCGGCTTGTGGTAAAAATATGATGAAGGAAACCGTTGATACACTAGGGAATCAGAAACAAGTGAATTACGCCTTGAGAGCAGACATGACCAAAGAAGAATTCATCAAAGAGGTTACCGATGGGCTGTTGCCTCCTCCTCAATACTTTCCTTTAAATGTAAAAATGAATAAATCCGGCTATGATGATATTGAAAAAGTACTTGACCGTGGCATGAAAGGCTTAAATCCAGATGCATTCGAGCTTTTGGCCAATGAATCGGGAGCCATTATCATCGATGTAAGACACCAAAATGACTTTGTCAAAGGGCATATTCCTCAGTCAATCTTCATTGGACTCGACGGTGGTTTTGCCCCTTGGGTTGGTGCTTTAATTGGAAATGTTGAACAACCGCTTTTGATCATTTCTCCCGAAGGAAGAGAAGAAGAAACCATTACTCGCTTGTCACGGGTTGGGTTTGACCATACACTGGGTTATCTGGAAGGTGGTTTTGACGCTTGGAAAAATTCCGGAAAAGAATATGATATCATCAGTGGAATTGGTGCAAAGGATCTAGAGGGTTTGATCAAAGAAAAAAAGCTTGCTGTTTTTGATGTCCGTAAAGAAAGTGAATACCTTTCAGAACACGTCCCCAACGCACAGAATACCCCTTTGGACTTTCTCAATGACCATTTAAATCAATTTCCCTAAAAGGACACCTTTTATGTGCACTGTGCTGGGGGATATCGCTCAGTAATTGCGGCCTCTATTCTCAAAAAGAGAGGCGTCCACAATTTGGTGGATGTTCAAGGCGGTTTTAAGGCCATCAAAGAAACAAATATTGAACTCTCGGACTACATTTGTCCTTCTACAATAGAATCCTAAGATATGATACAGTTTTTATCCCAACCATGGCCTTGGTGTTTTGGGGGCTTTATGATCGCCGTCGTTCTTTTTTTACTGCTTTGGACAGGCAAGTCCTTTGGAATGTCCTCCAACTTGCGTACCCTCTGCTCGATGATGGGAGCCGGAAAAAAGGTTTCTTTTTTTGATTTTGACTGGAAAGCCCAACGTTGGAATTTAATTGTAGCACTCGGTGTAATATTGGGGAGTTTTATTGCCTCCAACTATGTTGTCAGCACCAAATCCATGGCGCTCTCCCAAAACACGGTGGATCAATTGCTAGCAATGGGTATCCAAGATGCAGGAAAAAGTTATGCCCCTGAAATTCTTTTTTCCAATAGTGCTTTCTCAAATCCATACATCCTTCTTTTGCTTGTAATCGGAGGATTTTTGGTGGGTTTTGGAGCGCGATATTCTGGTGGTTGTACTTCCGGTCATGCCATATCAGGATTATCCAATTTACAATTGCCTTCTCTAATCGCCATAATTGGCTTTTTTGTCGGAGGCCTTATGGTCAATCATTTTGTTCTCCCATTACTCCTTAAAATTTTGGTTATATGAAAACAGCTGTCTTTTTTACGATCGGTATCCTATTTGGAATCATCCTTTACATGTCAGAAGTATCCTCTTGGTTTAGGATTTACGAAATGTTTCAATTCAACTCTTTTCACATGTACGGTGTAATTGGAACAGCCGTGTTTTTTGGTTATATTATTGTTTTTATCATCAAAAAAATTAAGATGAATTCCATTTTGGACAGCACTCCTATACACATTCCCACTAAGCAAAAAGGCTGGAAACGCTATCTGTTTGGAGGAATTATTTTTGGATGTGGATGGGCCATTTCAGGAGCTTGTCCAGGACCGATGTTCTCTCTTTTGGGAGCAGGCTTTTTCCCCATTATAATCGTCATTGCATCCGCAACACTAGGGACCTTTTGCTATGGTTTGATCCAACAGAAATTACCACACTAAAAAAGCATTTAAAATATGAAAAATCTAATCTTTCTTTTTGGTTTAATATTATTTTCGGCTTGTAAAAATACTCGTCCGAAAACAGAAAAGAGCAGCCCCCCCAATATCATCTATATTTTGGCTGATGACTTGGGTTATGGTGACATAGGCGTATATGGCCAAACTCTTTTCGAAACTCCCAACCTGGATCGATTGGCCAAAGGAGGGATGCAGTTTTTACAGCACTATTCTGGCTCAACGGTTTGTGCTCCTTCTAGATCAGCACTGATGACCGGCCAGCACACAGGCCATACTTTTATCAGGGGTAACTCTGAGAGAGGGTTTACCCTTGAAAAGGAAGGACAATATCCCTTGGCAAAAGAGGAACTAACCATCGCGGAAGTGTTGAAGGAAGCTGGCTACCGTACGGCAGCTTTCGGAAAGTGGGGCTTGGGCTATCCTGGCTCGGAGGGTGACCCCAATTTCCAAGGGTTTGATCAATTCTATGGCTATAACTGTCAACGGGTAGCACACAACTATTACCCCACCCATCTTTGGGACAATCAAATAAAAGAAAGTTTGGAAGGAAACGATGGTGCCACTGCCCAAACTTATGCTCCAGAACTCATTCATCAAAAAGCATTATCCTTTTTGGAAGAAAATAAGGACGCTCCATTTTTTATGTTTTACCCTTCGGTCATTCCCCATGCCGAGTTGGTCGCTCCCGAAGAATATATGGCAAAATATCGAGGTCAATTTTTGCCAGAAAAAGAACACAAAGGAAAAAAAAGTAGCTATAGTGTTGGAGGCTATAATTCACAAAAAGAAAGTCACGCTGCCTTTGCCGCCATGGTAAATATATTGGATGATCAAGTAGGTGAAATTTTGGATAAGGTAGATGAATTAGGGATTGCCGAAAACACTCTGATCATCTTTACCTCCGACAATGGTCCTCACAAAGAAGGAGGTGCAGATCCGGATTATTTTGACAGCAATGGGCCTTTAAAAGGTTATAAAAGGGATCTCTATGAGGGAGGGATTCGCGTTCCCATGATGGCCTATTGGCCTTCGAAAATTCAGCCTGGATCTACTAGCAATCACCCCTCTGCTTTTTGGGATTTTTTCCCCACAGCAATTGAAATCGCTGGACTTGAAAAAGAGTTTCCTGGAATTGACGGAATCTCTTTTTTACCAACCCTTGTGGGCAAAGAACAGAAAACCCATCCCTACCTCTATTGGGAATTTTTGGAAAGAGGGGGCCGCCAAGCCGTCCTCATGGATCAATGGAAAGGCATACGATTGAACATGGCAAAAAATGCTGATGCTCCTATTGAATTGTACCGACTCACTGACGATATTGGCGAAGAAAATAACCTTGCAGAGCAGTATCCCGAAATCGTAAAAAAAATCGATAGTATTATCAGTGAAGCTCACCTAACCTCCGAAATTTTTTCTTTCGATTACGAGAAAAACTAGCCTTTCTATTCGTTTTTGGTACTTCCCAAAATTTCATCCCGATAAGCATTGGGAGTCAATTGGGTGATTTTTTTAAAGTTTCTAAAAAAATTAGATAGGTTATTGAATCCACTTTCATAACAGATGGTTTTAATGTCAACATCTGTTTCGGAAAGCAGTTTGGTGGCATGGTTGATACGGTACTCATTGAGAAAGTTCGTAAAGGTCTTTTGAGTACTTTTTTTAAAAAATCGACAAAAGGACTGTGGCGTCATAAAAACGCGAGCAGAGATATCTTCTAGAGCAATCGATTCCATAAAGTGATCTCTGATGTAGTTGAAAATCGTCTTGAGTCTTTTGTTCTCTGTCGGACTGCTGATGAAGGCATAGCCCTCAGCGTTGAGAATTTTTTTATTTTTCTCTTTTGCCAGATCGTGAAGTATCTTGACAAAAGTCAAAAAAGCATCGATCTGTGTTTCGTATTGAAGCCCCTCCATTCTCATTCCAATGTCTTCTTTGATCGGCCCTTCGAATACAATTCCTTTTTTGGACAACTCCAATAACTGATTGATTTGTTTTAACTCCTCCAAATTCTGAAAGGCCGTTTCAAAAATATCGGGCTTAAATTGTATGACAATCTCTTTTTGATTCTCCTCCAATCCTTTGGTAAAACCTGTATGAGGAAGATAAGAACCTATCAATATCAAATCTCCATCTTGATAGTTGGACAAATGGGTTCCCACCTGTCTCTTACCTACTCCTGTGTTGATATAAACCAACTCTACCTCAGGGTGATAATGCCACTTTACCTTATTGGTGTTGGGGGACAACCTATCAAAATATGCATATTTGTAGGAGTGGCCTGTGTCAGGTGAAATGGTTTCAAAATCTGGTTTGTGCAATTGAATATTATTTTAAATTTATGTGTATTACTGTACAAAATTAACAACATTCACTCAAAGAGCGATCAGCGTGGTTAATTTTTAACAAGAGTAAAAATAATTCTACTTGAAAAGGTCGTTTTTAAGCCTTTTTGTTGGTTTTTTATAAAAATCATTCTGAAAAGACATTTTAGCTGCTGTTTTGATGTCGAGCAATGGGTCGTATTGCACTATAATATTTCTAAATCTTTATATTTACTGAAACATATTCCTAAAATGAATATCACTGACAAAGGATCAATCTTTATTGTAAGCCTTTTTTATATCATTACACTGACATGTGGGTACTTCATTCACGAGAGTCAATTAATTAGCAAAAAAAATGAACTCGATCGATTGATCCTGACCATCAACAGTCACGAAATCAATGTCGAAAACAACAGCATCGTTGTTTATGAGGACATCGGTAGGCCACAACCCACACAAAAAGTATATAATGCGGGCTCAATTGTAGCCATTTCATCCATCTATGAGCAAAAGGGGTATGAATTGGATTATATTTCAGAGTTCTTGAAGAAGGTGACGGATCAAGAGGTGATTGTGACGCGAATATGGTTTTCCAAAAAAATGAAATGAGCTACTTTCTTCGAAATATTATTGTCTATTCGGCTATCGTTTTCTTAGTCTTTTTGGTATATAAGGCGGTGAAGGACATGAAAAAATAAGCTTCTTTATTCCAAAAAAATACCAAAGGTTTTGAAACTCCCTATCTTTGCAAAAAGAATTGAGTTGAAAAAGAAAAAGCCAGACAGCGTTGTTTGGGATGAGGAACAGGAAGAATACGTTGCCCGATTGCTCCCCTATGCTTCTCAAACGAGTGGACCTGTCATCAAAATTCCCAATGTAGATGCCTTTAAACAAAAGGGCGTGGAAAAGGTCTCCAAACAATTCCAAACGGAACTGGAGGAACTCAAAGATAAAATCAAAGATTTTGTAAAAACCGCCAGTGATACTCAAAAAGTCTATACTGCCAAATTTAAATTCGAGCCCTTGGTGGGAGAAACTTATTTTCTCTACGAAGGGGAAAAGGAAGACTACCTTTCACTCATCCCACCGGATCAGTGGAAGAAAAAATTCTTGGGAGCCTACCGCCTAAGTTCAGAGTTCAAATGGGAGCGCGTCGAGTGGTAGTTTAGCGGAAGTTTTGGGTGCCAAAACCCATGCCCTTTTCATCAAAATACAGACCAACTCCTAGGTGGGTGTAATCCCCCATAATGTTTTTGTAATGGGGTGGGCTGTTTTTCCAACCTGTAACCATGCACTGGGCCAGATCTTCTTCGGTTCTTGTGTCTCCGCAACCTCTAACATTTTCAAACCAAGGGGTTTGGGCGATGTTTTCAGCTATACCTGTAAAACGATTTCCCTTTCTTACCCATGCCTTTAACTTGAATTGTTCCGCCCGGTCTACCGGATTTCTCCCCAAATGATCTGTGTGGGCATAAAAGTCGTGTTTGACCATATTCTCACTGTGCAACTGGGCCAATTCCATCAAAGAGTCCAAAACCAACAGTTTTGACAGGCCTCTTTCTGTGCGAAGGGCATTGGTTTTTTCAAAAACTAACTGTCGCATCAGATTTATGTCACCCTGAGCAAAACAAGACGTTAGGCTAAAAACAGCTGATAGTATCGTCAAAAATAGATTTGTACTGTTCTTTCTCATGGTCTCAAAAATAATAATTATCAATTAGGAATGCCTACTTTTGTTGAATATGGGAATGGAAGAAACGCCAAGACAAAAAAAAGTGGCCACCGCAATCCAGCAGGAACTGGCCGCCATGCTTCAAGAAGCCATCCGAAATCAAGGAGCTTCCAACCTTGTACTTTCCATTACCAAGGTTCATGTAACCGTCGATTTATCTCTGGCCAAAGTGTATCTGAGTATTTTTCCTCAAGACAAGGCTGATACCTACTTGAAAGGCATTCAAGAAAACAGTTTTCAAATTCGGCACGACATGTCTCAAAGAATGAAAAACCAACTGCGTCGCATGCCCGAATTTTCGTTTTATATCGATGACTCTCTCGATTATGTTGACGGCATTGAAAAGGCCCTGAATCAACCCGACAACCCCATTGACAAAGCAAAGGGGCTCCCTAAAAGACAAAAAAAGTAAAACATGGCGGTTGTTTTCAAACTCGCTTGGCGTTATTTTTTCTCCAAAAGCGGACAGACCGTAATCAACAGAATCAACGCCATTGCACTGCTGGTCATTGTGGTGGCTACTGCAGCACTGATGATTGTATTGAGTGCCTTTTCGGGATTAAAAGATTTTGGACTGTCTTTTTCAAATGTCTTTGATCCCGACTTTCGGGTAGTGCCCAGTCATGGAAAGACCATCATCATTGACAGCAACCAAATCCAACAATTGGAAAAAGCAGAAGGTATAAAAGCCTTCAGCCCCATTTTGGAGGAAAAGGTTTTCCTCTCCTTTAAAGAAAAAACTCAAGTGGCTTATCTCAAAGGTGTTGGCCCAGATTACCTAAAGGTTATTCCCGCAGATTCTTTGGTGGCGGTTGGGGAGTGGTTGCTGCCGGAATCCAACGCCATTGTCGCAGGCTATGGAATAGGTGCTGGAATGGACTTGGGAGTATATGACTATGGATCTTTTCTCAACATCAGCATACCTCGAAAAAACCTGAAAAGTTCGCTGAGACAAAATCCCTTTTATACCGAACAAGCCATTACCATTGGTTTATATCAAATCAGTGAGGACATCGATCAAAAATATGTTTTCAGCACTTTGGATTTTGCCCGAAATCTATTGCAATATCCCCAAAATGTTTTCTCCTCCATAGAAATAAAAGCCAGCACGGAAGCCCGTTCCAAAGATTTAAAAAATACCATTCAAGAAATCATGGGAAACTCGGTGGAAATCAAAGACCGCGCCCAACTCAATACGGCTCTTTATAAAATGCTCAATACAGAACACCTGGCCATCTACCTTATTTTTACTTTGGTCCTGATCATTGCTCTTTTTAATGTGGTGGGTGCTTTGGTGATGATGATTTTGGATAAAAAGCCTCAGATGAATATTCTCAAAGCCATGGGAATTACACAAAAACACCTACGTCAGACCTTTTTCTTGTTAGGTATGTTGATCATCTGCTTTGGAGGAGGGATTGGACTGATGTTGTCCTCGTTTGTGATCTTGATTCAACAATGGATTCCCTTAATTTATGTTCCGGGTACGAGTCTGCCCTACCCAGTAAAATGGGAATTAGAAAATTTACTCTTGGTGATGGCAACCCTGCTGATTTTGGGAAGCGTGGCTTCGGCTTGGGCAAGTCGTGGGGTAAAACGATGATTAAACCCAGGCTGGTTCTTCCACCTCATCCAAAACGCGGTTGAGGGTATCAAAAACCTCATTGGGATC
>JAACDY010000015.1 GCA_009936675.1 Bacteroidota bacterium | reverse complement strand
TAATGCAGGTTTAGAGCGCAGCACGGGCACAAAACAATCCATAGGCCCTTCGCTGATTTTATTTTGCGCCTGCGTTTCTCCTTTGCAGTGCCACCAGGCTGGGAGCAGAAGTTAGCCCCAGATGGGCGGCTCTACTACATTGACCCTTCAGCGTTTTCTTGCGCTACTGCTTCTTTGATCTGATTAACGAAATCGTTACCATCCACCGCTGCATCCTCACTGACATTACAAACATACATTACTGGCTTGTCGGTAATCAATTGGAGGGGATTGACATAATTGACACGATCGTCTTCTGAAAAATCTACTGACCTGACATTTTTTGCGGCCTCGAGTGCCCCAATGATCTGATCCAATACTTCCAATTCTTTTTGCGCCTCCTTGTTCCCCGTCTTGGCCGACCTCAGTATTTTGTCTCTCCGTTTTTCAGTACTTTCTAGGTCTTTGAGTTGAAGTTCGATATCAATGGTTTCTTTATCCCTAAGGGGGTTTACCGATCCATCGACATGTACGATATTGTCATCCTCAAAACATCTCAAAACGTGGAGGATGGCATCTGTTTCTCTGATATTACCCAAAAATTGATTGCCCAATCCTTCCCCTTTGCTCGCTCCTTTTACCAAACCAGCAATATCCACAATTTCAACCGTAGCAGGGATGACCTTTTCTGGCTTGACCAAATCAGCCAAATGATCCAAACGCTTATCTGGAACATTGACCACTCCAATGTTGGGTTCTATGGTACAAAAAGGAAAATTAGCGCTTTGCGCTTTGGCATTGGAAAGACAATTAAACAGGGTGGATTTGCCCACATTGGGCAAGCCTACAATTCCAGCTTTCATAAAAAAAAGAGATTAATTTTCGTGCATAAAGCGTTGTTTGCCCAACAACACTTCTTCGGTTTCTACATTATCCTCATCTGGCACACAACAATCAACAGGACAAACCGCAGCACACTGAGGCTCATCATGAAATCCTTTGCATTCGGTACATTTGTCAGGAACGATATAATAGAACTCGTCGGATACCGGAATTTGGGCTTCTTCGGCATTAACAGCTTTTCCGTTGGGCAGAACTACATCTCCCTTTAGATCGGTTCCATCTTCGTATCGCCAGTCATCAGCACCCTCATAAATTGCTGTATTGGGGCATTCGGGTTCGCATGCGCCACAATTGATACATTCGTCAGTGATGATGATGGCCATAATGAATATGTTTAATTAAATTTGACCACAAAAGTAAGACCTATAAACATTCTTTACAAATAATGAGTGGACTGAAAAATAGAATTAAGGCTTTAGAAAAATTGGGACGCTATTTAAGCCATATTTCTGAGGAAGATTCTCAATACGAACCTTTTTTCGATGCCATTGACCGCGCCCAACTGCAAAATGCTTGGTTTGAAAAAAAAGCCTGTATTGAGGCCATTAAGTCTTGGGGCGCAGCCCTGCAGCCCAATAACATTAACCAATGGGAAAGCAAATACCAACTGAAAGAAAATAACGCTCCCAAAACCATTGCCGTCATCATGGCCGGAAATATTCCTTTGGTAGGGTTGCACGATCTTATTTCTATATGGATTTCTGGTAATAAAGCTTTGGTCAAATGTGCCTCCAAAGACAATATATTGATTCCTTTTATCGTGAATTTCGACCCTTTATTCCAATCCCACACTACATTTACCGACAAGCAATTGGTGGGCTTTGACGCAGTCATTGCAACGGGAAGTAACAATGCAGCACGCTATTTTGATTATTATTTTTCAAAATACCCACACATCATCAGGAAAAATAAAAACGGTATTGCCGTACTAAACGGCTTTGAATCCCAAGGTGATATGACTAATCTCGGAAAAGACATGCTGCAATACTACGGACTGGGTTGTCGCAATGTTTCCAAGCTTTATTTACCCAAAGGTTTTGACCTCAATATGATTTTTGGAGGTTTGTTCCCCTATGCCAATATCATAGAAATGAATAAATACGCCAACAATTATGACTACAACAAGGCAGTGTATTTGATGAGTGAGTTCGAATTTGTCGAAAATGGTTTTTTTATGCTTAGGGAAGAACAAGCCATCTCCTCTCCTATTGCTACGGGACATTACGAATTTTATGATGCGCTCGATCCTCTAAAAAGCCACTTGAAAGAACAGCAAGAAAGCATACAGTGTGTCGTTTCCAATACTGACATTGAGGGAGCCATTCCTTTTGGTGAGGCTCAAAATCCGCAACTTTGGGATTATGCCGACGGGGTAGATACATTGGAATTTCTAAAAAATTTGTAATCCTTTCTTTTTTTGCGTTTGCGACTTTGTTAAAAAAATTGATAAAAATTAATCTTTATTCAATTGGTAATTAAACTGATCTTTTGATATTTGCACTTTGAAAATTGATATGAAAAAACACAATTTCAGTGCAGGCCCCGCTATTCTTCCTCAGGAAGTAATTCAGGGAGCCGCAAAAGCAGTTTTAGAACTGGACAATATCGGTTTATCACTGATAGAAATTTCCCACAGAAGCAGTGAATTTATGGCCATTATGGAAGAGGCTTGTACCCTCTCCCTCCAGCTTTTGGGTTTGGAAGGAAAAGGTTATAAGGCCATGTTTCTTCAGGGAGGTGCTAGTATGCAATTTTTAATGACACCTTACAATTTGTTAGAAAACAAAGCGGGCTATATCAATTCGGGTACCTGGTCCACCAAGGCCATTAAAGAAGCGAAAATCCTAGGAGAAGTTGTTGAATTGGCCTCTTCTAAGGACCAAAACTTCAACTATATCCCCAAAGGATTTGAGATTCCCAACGATTTGGATTATCTCCACCTCACCACCAATAATACCATTTTTGGAACCCAATACAAAACACTTCCCGACACCGAAGTCCCTTTGGTAGCAGATATGAGTTCTGATATTTTCTCACGCTCTTTTGATTATTCAAAATTTGATATGTTTTATGCTGGAGCCCAAAAAAATATGGGACCCTCTGGTGTTACTTTGGTTGTGATCAAAGAATCCTCCTTCAACAAAGTGAGTCGGGTCATTCCTTCTATGTTAAACTATGAAGTTCAGGCCAATGCAGGAAGTATGTTCAATACACCTCCCGTATTCCCAGTATATACCGTTTTATTAAACCTTCGTTGGATTGCCAAGCATGGTGGTTTGGAAGGTGTGGGTGCACAAAATGAAAAGAAAGCAGCTTTAATTTATGACGAAATCGACAGAAATCCTCTCTTTGAAGGTTTCGCTCATGTCGATGATCGCAGTCATATGAATGCCACTTTCAATCTAAAAGACGATCAACAGGCCGAAATTTTTGATCCACTTTGGAATGAAGCCAACATCAGTGGACTAAAAGGTCACCGCTCTGTTGGAGGTTACCGTGCTTCCATCTATAATGCATTACCCATCGAAAGCATTCAAATTTTGGTGGACTGCATGCAAGAATTTGAAAGAAAAGCTTAATCAATAAATCAAGAATGAAAATATTAGCAAACGACGGAGTTTCTCAATCCGGAATTGACGTATTAACTGAAGCTGGTTTTGAAGTCATCACTACCAATGTCGCTCAAGAACAATTGATCAATTACATCAATGAGAATAAAATTACAGTTCTACTGGTAAGAAGTGCTACCACTGCAAGAAAAGACTTGATCGACTCCTGCCCAAGTCTCAAAGTCATTGGTCGTGGCGGTGTTGGAATGGATAATATCGATGTGGAATATGCCCGTGAAAAGGGATTGAGCGTAATCAATACCCCTGCTGCTTCCTCTTCCTCAGTAGCCGAGTTGGTTTTTGCCCATTTATTTGGCGGAGTAAGGTTTCTTTACGATTCCAATCGCAATATGCCACTCGAAGGAGAGTCAAACTTTAAAGGCCTAAAAAAAGCCTATGCTAAGGGAATCGAATTGAGAGGCAAGACCATGGGAATCATTGGATTTGGTAGAATTGGACAAGAAGTGGCCAAAATAGGCTTAGGTTTGGGCATGAATGTCGTCGCAGCAGACAAGTATATGGATTCTGCCGAGATTGAAGTTTCTTTATTTAATGGAGCTTCGCTAAAAGTATCGATCGAAACCATTTCAATGGAAAGTGTTTTAGAACAATCAGACTTTATCAGTTTACACGTTCCCGCACAAAAGGACTATGTAATTGGTTCCAAAGAGTTTGGCATGATGAAAGACGGTTCTGCGATCATTAACGCTGCCCGTGGAGGAGTCATAGACGAAGTTGCCTTGGTCAGTGCATTAGAAAGTAATAAATTGGCCTTTGCCTGTTTGGACACCTTTGAAAATGAGCCCAAGCCTGAGGTTAAATTACTGATGCATCCCAAAATATCCCTCACACCACACATCGGAGCCGCAACCCTAGAAGCGCAAGATCGAATTGGTGAGGAATTGGGACAACAGATTATATCAATCCTAGGTTAAATCTCGATGATTAAGTACCTCAAAAAGAAATGGGGAATTAGCTCCAACACTCAATTGGCTGTAATATTTATCGTTTTTGCCATTACAGGATCTGCTAGCGCAAAATTAGCAGCACCCTTACTTGAATTTTTGGGTGTTCAACCCTCAGACTTTGTTGAAGTTCCGATGGGTATGGTTTTTTATACCCTTTTAAGGGTATT
>JAACDY010000144.1 GCA_009936675.1 Bacteroidota bacterium | reverse complement strand
TATTGAGCAGCTATAGCTCCCATCAAGGGTCTTTTATCTTGATCTCGATTACCACCACAGCCCACCACAGTGATCAAATTTTCGTTCTGGGTTCTTATCTGGTTGATGGTCGTCAATACATTTTTCAATGCATCGGGGGTATGAGCATAGTCAACGACAACCATAATTTTGTCTGGAGTTTCAAAGGTTTGGAATCTTCCGGGCACACTCTTCAGTTGGCTGATGGATTTCAAACTTTCCCATTCATCGTTCCCTAAGAGTTGAGAGGTGGCAAAAACTGCCAGTATATTATATGCGTTGAACTCCCCCAACATTTGCGTCCAAATTTCATTTTGATTGATTTTTAGAAGCATGCCCTTAAATTGACTTTCCAAAACCTGAGCAGAAAAATCGGCATAGCTGTGCAAGGCATAGGTCTGGGTTTTGGCCTTACAATTCTGCACCATGACTTTGGCATTTTTATCATCGGCATTGACCAATGCAAAAGCAGTATCGGACAAACCATCAAAAAGCATTTTCTTGGTATCTCGGTAGGCTTTAAAAGTGTTGTGATAATCGAGATGGTCGTGGGTTAAGTTGGAAAAAATAGCCCCTTTAAATTCCAATCCTGTTACTCTTTTCTGGTCAATACCATGGGAAGAAACTTCCATAAAACAGTATTGAACCCCTAGATCAACCATATCTCTTAGGTGCTTGTTGATGGTCAGTGGGTCTGGAGTAGTGTGGGTTGCCGTAAATTGACGCTCTCTGTATTGAATGGCTACCGTTGAGATGAGTCCAGCAGTGGATTGTTTGAGATTAAAGAGATCAAACAACAAAGTGGCAATGGAGGTCTTACCGTTGGTACCGGTTATTCCAATGAGTTGTAATTCTTTAGAGGGATTGTCATAGAAGTTTGCAGCTGTCCAGGCCAAGGCCTCGCGAGCATCACTTACCTGAATAAATACCACCCCCGGGGCTAAAGTTTTTGGGAGATTTTGGCAGATGATCGAACGAGCTCCCAATTCAATGGCCTGGTCAATGAACTGATGCCCATCGACTTGGGTGCCCTTGATGGCCACATACATATTGCCCGGCTCAACGGTTCTTGAATCAATAGAAATATGGGTAACATCGATATCCGTAGAACCTGATATTCCATCGATGGCTACTTTGTACAATATTTCTTTTAACTTTTTCAAGACAGCTCTAAAATGATTTTTTGATTGGTTTTAAAACGCACTCCAGCTTTCAGGGACTGTTTTTTGACTTTTCCTTTTCCTTTGATAATCACTTTCAGCCCCATAGGTTCCAAAACCGAAATGGCTTCCATTGGGGTTAAGCCTTTAAGATTAGGGATAACTCCCTCAGAGGTATTAATATCAGTTGTCTTTGAGGACAACTGATGAATTTGTTCAGCTTGAATGTGAATTGTTTTGGGTAAGGCATTGTGAATTTTTTTTGCGATTTTCTTAAAAACAGGCGCCGCAACGGTAGAACCATAATAACCCAATCTTTTATCCGGTTTGTGAATGACCACAATACAAGAGTATTTGGGCTCCTCGGCGGGAAAATATCCCACAAAGGTGGCCACATATTGCACTTCTTTATCTTTCTTATTATAATCTACCTGACAGGTACCGGTTTTCCCAGCAATGGAGAGGTCTTTGTCTTTGATATTGTGAGCAGTCCCCCATTTTTTATCTACCACATTGAACATCATTTTTTTCACCTTGTCGATGGTGGACTGTGAACAGATGGAGGGATTCAATATAATTTTACCAAAAGTTTGATCTGGACTTTGACCGAAGGACTCAATTTTTTCAATGAAACTTGGTTTTACCATGACCCCATTGTTGGCAATGGCATTATAGAAAGTAAGTGTTTGTAGGGGAGTCAATGAGACACCATAGCCATAGGCCATCCAAGGTAAATCGAGTTGATCCCACTCCTCTTTATCGTTGGGATGGGGAATTTTGGGTTTCCCCTCCCCCCATATGGGCAAACCCAAAGGCTTGTTGATTCCCATATTATACAGTCGATTGACAAACTTTTTAGGATTTTTCCCATAATTATCATGGACGATTTTTACCATTCCTGTATTGGAAGAAACTTCAAAAACTTTAGCTGCACTGATGGTTCCATACCCTCCCTTTTTGGAGTCACGAACTTTGTACTTTCTGAAAAAGGTAAGTTCACCATTCGCTGTGGAGATGGGCGTATTTTCATCAATCACCTTATCCTCCAGGGCTGCAACCATGGCCATCAACTTAAAAGTGGAGCCTGGCTCATGGGCCTCTCCCACCGCATAATTGAGCTTCTCGAAATAAGTATCTAATTTTGTTTTACCCAAATTGACTATGGCTTTGATCTTCCCGGTTTGGGTTTCCATCACAACCACCGTTCCATGATCTGCCTTAAACTTTTCCATTTGCTCCAATAAGGCACTGTGTGCGATGTCTTGAATGTTGACATTCATGGTGGTATGAACATTGTATCCCTCTGTGGGCTCCTTTTCATTGACATCGTTGATAGGCTTCCACTGTCCACCAGCTATTTTTTGCTTGAGCCGCTGACCAGTCTCCCCCTCAAGGTATTGACTGAACGCCCCCTCTAGTCCAACGCGTTTTGCCACCCCTTTTTCTTCCGCTACAATTCTCCCTACAGTTCGCTCAGCCATTTTCCCCAAAGGGTGTTCTCTTACCATTTTGTGTTCAATGATCAAACCACCCCTGTAGGAAGGGTTCTCAAATAGAGGAAGTTGTTTGATTTTGATCTGCTCTGAATAACTGAGATCTCTGCCAATCAGCAAATATCTGTTTCGATCTTTAACAGCTTTGTCGAGTTTTTTCGAAATAGATTTTTTGGAGGTATTCAGAATCTCTGACAGGCCTTTGACCAATGCCTTTTTATGTTTTTGATACAATGCTCTGGAAGGAACAGCAGCATCCCATCTCACTTCATAACGCGCCATTGAGGTTGCCAAAATACTCCCATCGTCTGCAAAAATATTTCCCCTACTGGGCTGGAGGATATCTTTCTTAAGGGTGCGTTGTGAAGCTATTTCTCTGTATTTGTCCCCTTCAGAGAACTGAATATGAAAAAGCTTTGCGATCAGCAAAAAGGAAAACAGCATCAAACCAAAGGCAACCAAATAGCTACGGTTCATTATGTTTTTCTTTCTACTTTCCATTGTTAGTATTGTTTCACAATGATTTTGATGGGGGGTGTTTTTGCAGGGCCTATGCCCAAAGGACTCAACTCCTTCATGATTTTAGTTTCCATCTTAAGATTCATCAAAGCGGTACGCTGTTCTACAAATTTGCTTTTCAACATTTTCAGATCATCACTCAATTGGGCGATATGAAAAATCTTCCGATCAGCAGCATGACCACTCGCAATCATGATCAGCGATAGAAATGACAAAAAAAGAATCACACGCCAATTCTTAAAGGCATAATCATTGACCAAAAACTCCATTCTCAATATTGACAACAGTTTTTTCATATTCGCTCTGCAATTCTGAGTTTACCACTTCTCGCTCTACTGTTCTCCTTGATTTCTTCATCTGAAGGAATCTGCAAATTCCCCACCTTTTTTAAGGGCAGGTTTCTGTTTCCGTAGAGGTCTGATTCTGCTTTACCAACAAACTTGCCCTCTCTTATAAATATTTTCACCAAGCGATCTTCCAGAGAATGGTAGGAGATACACACCAACCTTCCTCCGAGCTGCAATACTTCAATGGATTGCTCCAAAAAAGATTTTATAACCTCCAATTCAGCATTAACCTCAATTCTAATGGCTTGAAATACCTGTGCAATGATCTTATTAAAAACATGCTTGTGTAAAATCGGAGTCAACAGTTGAACCAATCCTTGGGTGGTTTCAATTGGATTTTCTTCTCTTACTTTGACAATATGGTTGGCCAATTTTCTGGCGATGCGCAACTCACCGTAATCTTTAAAAATCTGTTGAAGTTCTTCAGTGTTATATTCATTGACTACCTCTCGAGCGCTGAACTCACCTTGGGTATTCATCCTCATGTCCAATGGTCCCTCCAGTCGGGTGGAAAAACCTCTTGACCCTGAATCAAATTGATGAGAAGAGACTCCAAAGTCTGCAAGAATACCATCAACCCTAGTAATACCGCAAAATTTCAAATGTCTGTTGAGGTGAGAAAAATTGCCGTCAATCAACTGAAACCTATTATCTGATATGTAATTTTCATGAGCCGCAGCGTCCTGATCAAATGCGATCAGTCTTCCTTTGTCAGACAGCTTTTGAAGTATGGCTCTGGAATGGCCTCCCCCTCCATAAGTTACGTCAACATAAACCCCATGAGGATCGATTTTCAATCCCTGAATCGCTTCTTCAAGCATGACCGGTTTATGATAAATTGTCTTCATTTTGATCGCCCATTACTTCCTCTGCCAAAGCAGCAACATCTGTGGTAGCCTCGTCTATCGCTTTTTCGTAACGGCCTTTGTCCCAAATCTCCAGAATGTTGACAACCGAC
>JAACDY010000143.1 GCA_009936675.1 Bacteroidota bacterium | reverse complement strand
CAAGAGGGTAAAATTGGAATAATCACCGGTGGTCCGGTCTATTGGAATAGTCCAGGCGTATGGGTAAGAAAAAGACAGCCTGGACAAACCGAAATGGAATATCAAATGCGCAATTGGTACTATTTTAACTGGCTGTGTGGGGATCATATTTTGGAGCAGCACATTCACAACATTGATGTGGCCAACTGGTTCATTGGAGGCTATCCCTCAGAAGCTCAGGGAATGGGAGGTAGACAGGTGAGGAATGGGAAAGATCACGGAGAAATTTTTGACCATCACTTTGTAGAATTCACCTATGATTCTGGAGCCGTAATCTCCAGTCAGTGTCGTCACCAGCCTGGATGTATGCGTAAGGTTGATGAAACTCTCCAAGGAAGCCAAGGAAGTGTCAACACGCGTAAAGGATTACTAACAGACTTGGATGGAACCGAAATGTACCAATACAAAAGTAACCCTTTGAATGAACCCAACCCCTATCAAGTGGAGCATGATCAATTGTTTGCTTCGATCAGAAACGGCGGCGTGATTGCCGATGCAGAAAATGGTGCCAAAAGTACCCTAACCGCAATTATGGGAAGAATGGCGACTTATTCAGGGAAAGTCATTACTTGGGATCAGGTCATGAATTCCAATTTGCAAATCATGCCGGAATCTGTGGATTGGAACAGCAATCCTCCCACCATGCCCGACAGTAATGGTATGTATCCAATTCCAACACCAGGTGTTACTGAATTTTAAAAATCGAACAAAATGAATAGAAGAAATTTCACCCAATCCGCTTTGATGGCAGGAATGGGAGTGGCCGCCGTTCCCAGTATCTTTGCACAAACGGGCACTGCAGCTCCCCATCAATTCAACTTGAAATATGCCCCCCATCTGGGTATGTTCCAACACTCAGCGGGTGACGACCCCATTGATCAACTCAACTTTATGGCCGATCAAGGCTTTACAGCTTTCGAGGACAACAACATGAATACCCGACCGGTCGCTATGCAAGAGAAAATGGCTGCCATCATGCAGAAAAGAAATCTGACCATGGGGGTTTTTGTAGCTTATAAGGACTTTAGAAATCCCACTTTGACCCGAGGGAAAACTTCCGATCGCAAGGCTTTTTTAGAAGAAATCGAAGCGTCTGTAGCCGTAGCCAAAAGGGTCAATGCCAAATGGATGACCGTAGTTCCCGGAACTGTAGATTTAAAATTGGTGGAGGACTATCAAACCGCCAATGTGATCGAAAGTCTGAAACAAGCTTCGGCCATTTTGGAACCCCACGGCATAGTGATGGTATTGGAACCCCTGAACTGGTACCGAAACCATGCGGGATTGTTTTTAAAGGAAAGTCCTCAGGCTTTTCAAATTTGTAAGGCAGTCAACTCGCCTTCCTGTAAGATACTTTTTGACATTTACCATCAACAAATCCAAGAGGGGAATTTGATTCCCAATATCGAAAAATGTTGGGACGAAATCGCCTATTTCCAAATTGGAGACAATCCAGGACGAAAGGAGCCTACAACAGGAGAGATCAATTACAAAAATATTTTCAAATACATACATTCCAGAGGTTTTAATGGGGTTATGGGCATGGAACATGGTAATTCCAGACCCGATAAAGCGGGTGAAATCGCTGTAATTGATGCCTACAAAGAAGTGGACGATTTTATATAAAAAATTTATGGTAAATTTGAGAGTGCAGGCGAAATTTAAAACCATAAATTAGTTTGAAAGCCTACTTACCATCTCGAAAAAAGTCATGGAATGCTGAGCAAATTAACTTGGTTTACAGACGGTTGTGTTTTGGATGTTCTCTATCCGACATCAACTTTTATCTGAACTCTAGCCCCGGAGTCCTCATTGACGATATTGTAGATGGCGCATCGAGTATGGAAGTCACCCCTGCCCCCGAATGGGCTCAGTGGGACAACAAGCAATTCAACAACTCCGGAAAAAACAAAAACTATTATCATACCCTTTGGCAAAAACAAGCCTTTAAGGATATTGCCAATAACGGATTTAGAGAGCGCTTGGCCGTCTTTTGGAGCAATCACTTTGTCATTGAATACAAAGACGTTAACCAACCCGCCTATCTCTATCAATACTATGCCTTGATTCAATCCCATGCTTTGGGAAATTTCAAAACTTTTGTCAGCGAGATGGGACTGGCTCCCGCCATGCTGCGCTATCTCAATGGCTATGAAAATAAAAAAAATAGTCCCAATGAAAACTACGCCAGAGAATTGTATGAATTGTTTACCCTTGGAGAAGGCAATGGATATACCCAAGAGGATATCACTGAAACCGCTAGAGCATTGACAGGTTACAACCGTTTTAAAACCTATTTGGGCGTTATAGAATTCAACGAAAACACATTTGATAATGTTAATAAAACCATTTTTGGTAGAGAGGGAAAATGGGGATACGATGACGTAATAGACATTCTTTTCGAGGAGAAAAAAGATCTGATTGCTGAATTTATCTGTACCAAAATCTATCGATATTTTGTCAGTCCAGATCCAGATTCAAGTATTATTTCCTCCATGGCCAAGACCTTCAAAGAGGAAGCATTTGAGCTCGTGCCTGTTTTAAAGCAATTGTTTAATAGTGAGCATTTCTTTGATTCGCTCAACAAAAATGTGATCATCAAAAGTCCCATTGACCTAATGTCGGGATTGCATCACTCCCTCTCTTTTCAATACCAAGATAATGTTGATTTGGAATTGAACTTGAGAAATAAATGCAGGGAAATGGGGCAGGAAATTTTTTCTCCTGTAGATGTAGCAGGATGGCAAGGTAATCAGGATTGGATCAATTCTGAAACCCTGCCCAAACGTTGGGAATTTGCAGACTATTTGTTGATCAAATATTGGCAAAAAAACAAAAATCAATTTAAAACTTTTATCCAAGCTTTGGTGGGGAGTGAGG
Source organism: Bacteroidota bacterium (assembly GCA_009936675.1). GTDB lineage: Bacteria > Bacteroidota > Bacteroidia > Flavobacteriales > Flavobacteriaceae > UBA8316. The sequence goes on along the minus strand of JAACDY010000143.1, from coordinate 1,323 downwards.
AAACCGATTTAAGAGCCATTGTTACCCAACTCAAAGACTTTATGTTTTGCCCCTGTGAAATCAAAGAAGAAGAAATGACTGACGCCATCAATACATTCGTGGGCGAAGTTCCCGAAAGTTATTTTGAGGACGGCACTTGGTCTTTGGAGAGCAACAGCGTTTCCAAACAGGTTTATGATCTGATGCGTTTTCTGATAACCCTACCTGAATTTCAATTGAAATAGAGATGAAGCACCGCAAACCCAATGAACTGCATCTTAAGTCCCATGATCGTGATCATGCACACTGGGATCGACGGGGTTTTTTGAGAACTCTCGGTATGGCCGGAGCAGGAGCCATTTCGTTTGGTAACAGTACCCTCTCGGTGGTTGAATCTCCACTTTTGAACCAAGCCCTTTCCGATGCCTACTCTGATCGTATTTTGGTACTCATTCGACTCAAGGGTGGAAACGACGGTCTCAATACCATCGTTCCACTGAATGACTTTGATTTGTACGCCAACAAGCGTCCCAAAATTCATATTCCTGAAAACAAACTCTACAAGCTCAACGATAATTTTGCCATGCCCAATTTTATGAATTCCATTGCTCCCATGTGGGGCGAAGGTGCCATGAAAGTGATCCATGGAGTGGGCTATGAAAATCAAAATTTATCCCATTTTAAATCTTCCGAAATCTGGGCTACCACCACTCCCGATAGTGAGATTTCTTCCGGATGGATGGGTAGATACTACGAAGGGAAGTACACGGATTATATGAACAACCCTCCCGAAAAACCCTTGGCCATTCAAATTGGTGGGGGTGGGAATATGGTTTTTGATGGAGACCTGACAACTTATTCTTTTTCGGTGTCCAGTCCCCAACGTCTCAAAAGAGTAGCCGAAAACGGCACCCTATATGACAATCAAAACAATGGAAATCATCTCCACGGACAGCAGGTTTCCTTCTTGAGAGAAGCCTCAAACACCACCTTCCGTTATGCTTCTGTGATCACCGAAGCCTATGAAAGTTCCAAAGCATTTGATACCTACGCCAACAATAATTTCGATTTACAAATGAGTTTGGTTTCTCGCTTTATTAAAGGAGGGCTAGGAACCAAAGTATATATGGTTTCATTGGGCGGTTTTGATACCCACGCCAATCAGCCCACCCGACACGAAGCCCTGATGACACGACTCACCAAGGCCATCCAAACTTTTTATAAAGATTTGGACGATTATGGAATGGCTGATAAAGTGCTTTCGATGACTTTTTCTGAGTTTGGTCGACGGGTGGCCGAAAATGGTTCCAGCGGAACCGATCACGGATCTGCCGCACCCATTAT
>JAACDY010000142.1 GCA_009936675.1 Bacteroidota bacterium | reverse complement strand
TACCCGATTCGATTAGAAAAGGTCAACGGTTGACTGGAATGACTGCTGGTCAAGACAAATTCCCTGTTACAGGAAGTATTTATAATTTTAAGCAATACGGTGAATCTCGTGCTTGGGTGAGTGATTTGATGCCCCATGTTTCCAAAGTCGTGGACGAATTGTGTTTTGTAAAATCCATGCACACAGAAGCGATCAACCACGACCCAGCGATTACTTTTTTTCAAACGGGTTCTCAACTGCCAGGCCGACCCAGTATCGGCTCTTGGATGAGTTATGGTTTGGGTAGTTTGAATGATAATCTGCCCTCCTTTATTGTTTTGCTTTCTACAGGGAATGGTAAGCCACAACCTCAACCATTGTACTCTCGTTTGTGGGGCAATGGATTTTTAAGTTCCCTGCATCAGGGGGTACAATTTCGCTCGGGTAAAGACCCAGTCTTGTATCTTCAAAACCCAGATGGAGTGTCCAAAAACGAAAGAAGGAAGATGTTGGATCATTTGGCAGCTCTCAACGAGGCACAAGAAAAAACCTTTGGTGATCCTGAAATCAACAGTCGTATTTCCAATTATGAAATGGCTTACAGAATGCAAACCTCTGTGCCCGAAGTGATGGACATCAGTGATGAACCAGACCATATATTGCGGATGTACGGTAAAAACTCCTACACTCCTGGAACTTATGCTGCCAATTGTCTTTTGGCGCGTCGTTTGATCGAAAAGGATGTAAGATTCGTACAATTATACCACACAGGTTGGGATCAACACGACAATCTTCCCGCTCAGCTCAAACGTCAATCAGAAGATGTCGATCAAGGAACAGCCGCTTTGATCATGGATCTCAAACAAAGAGGATTGCTGGAAGACACGTTGGTGATTTGGGGCGGTGAATTTGGACGAACCAACTACTGTCAAGGCCGATTGACCGATACCGACTACGGAAGAGACCACCATCCACGATCCTTTACCATTTTTATGGCAGGAGGTGGTATCAAACCAGGATTCAGTTATGGAGAGACGGATGATTTTGGATACAATATTGTCAAAGATCCCATGCATGTCCACGATTTACAAGCTACCTTACTCCATCAGTTTGGTGTAGATCATGAAAAAATGATTTATAAAACCCAAGGGCGTAGGTTCCGATTGACCGATGTTGCGGGAGAGGTGAAAAAAGAAATATTATCAAGTTGATCGGGTGGAATATAGTCTAGAAATATTAAAATACATCGGTAAATTCCATCCCTTGGTGCTGCACTTGCCCATTGGGTCATTGTTGATGACTTTTTTATTGTTGTTGGTTTCTAAGTATCAGAAAGTAGGACTTGAAAAAGCCATTCGGATAGGGGTTGATTTTTCTTTTGCAGGTGCACTGATGGCCAGTGTAATGGGCTATTTACTCTCTTTGGATGAGGCCTATAACTTTAACACGCTTAAATTTCATTTTTGGGCGGGGATCGTTACACTAATTCTAAGCTTTAGCTTGTGTGTTGTGCATCGAATGAAAGCTAAAGAAAATCTTTTCTTTGGCTCCTATATTTTGACATTGCTGGCGCTAAGTGTCGCTGGACACAAAGGGGGTCAAATCACACATGGAGAAGACTATCTCTCTACTGAGGATTTGTTTGAAGAGACAAAGGTGGTGATTCAAAAAGACAGCGTCGACTATTACAATGAAGTCGTTCAGGTGATTTTTGAGGACAAGTGTGTCAGTTGTCACAATGCCAACAAAAGTAAAAGTGAACTTCGTTTGGATCGATATGACTTGATGATGAAAGGTGGAGAGCGGGGCAGTATGTTTGATGCCGAAAATACTGAAAAGGGACGTTTGCTGACCTATATTAATCTTCCCAAGGAGGACAAAATGCACATGCCTCCCAAAAATAAGACTCAATTGACAGAACAAGAACAGTGGCTCTTAACCTATTGGGTAACTTCTGGAGCTTATTTGGAGCCAGGGAAGTCCAAGTTTTTAGAAGAAAAAGATTTAAAATCCAATGTCCTTTCATTTTTGGGGGCTGATGAAAAGGCAAAGCCGGCAAAGAAGAGCGATTTGTCCAAACTTTTAGCTTTGGGTTTTAGACTTCAACCCAATGCTTTGCACGACAATCTTTTGAGGGTAAAGTTTATGAAATCTCAATTGACGGATAATCATCTGGAAACTTTAATTAAAGTCAAAAATCAACTCATCGAACTGGATGTGAGTCATACCAACTTTAATGACGATATGGCCACTGTACTGAGCGATTTTCTTAGGCTAAAAGTATTACGGATGGATCAAACCAAAATCACCGATGATGCCCTGAAATTACTTAACAATATTCCTTTAGATGTGTTGAATTTATGCAATACCAAGGTAACTCACCAAGGGGTGCAAAACTTACTTCAGAGCAATGCCCCGAAAACTTTGTATGCATGGAATACGTCAATTGATCCAGATCAACAGATGCAATTGGCTTCCATTGCACCTTCATTGATTCATTTCGGTACTTCGGACTTGTTTTCGGAAAAGTTAAATCTAAGTGCTCCAGAAATACAAAATACAAATACTATTTTCAGCGATTCTATCGCTCTGGTATTTGAGGAGCCCCAAGTTAAAAACATCGATATCCGCTATACTTTGGATGGAAGTGAACCCGACCAAAACGCAGCCTTGTACAAAGGGCCCATTGCACTGACCCAATCCACATTGATCAAAGCCAAATCAGTGAAAGAGGGTTGGTTGGACAGTCCTGTGTTTGAGCAGATGATATTTAAGAATAGGCATAATATTGTAGATTATGAAGTAAATAATGACCTAGACAAGAGTTATTCCATCAGCCATCATGTCAACCTTACATTTAAAGGCAATCAGTCGGTGCTGTTCGACGGAAAAAAAGGAAAAAGAGTCTATAGAGGAACCAGTATTGAAGATGCTAAAACATGGTTGGGTGTGGTGGAAGAAGACCTAGAAGTCGAAGTAAAGTTAAAAGAAGCTGAAAAAATCAGTCATCTTACTTTGAGTATGTTGGAAAACTTAGACATGAGATCGATGTTCCCTAAAAAAATTGAAGTTTACGGTAAACCTCAAAAAGGAAAATATCAATTACTTCAATCAATGTCTATTGCTGTCCAACCAGAACTGGATGAACGCATATCCTATTTTAAAGACTTTACCCTCTCGGTTGACTTAAAAGGATACGATGAAATAAAAGTTCGGGCGATCAACCATATGACCTTTCCTGATGCACCAGTCTATAAAAAACTCAGCAAAAGAAAGTCTTGGCTTTTTGCCGATGAATTGATTTTTTGGTAGGATATCATTGAACAAACTCCTTAATTTATTCTCTAAAATGAATGAGGACATATAACAAAATACAAATGAACTCTTACATCCCCAAAAAGTTTAATTTATTGCTGTTTTTGTTGCTATTCAGCTATATTAATGCGCAGCAAGAAGATTTCAGTGTCATTAAGTCAAGGGTGTATCACAGCATCATCGATGATAATTTGAACACCATTTCAAATGCACAAACAGGTGGTTTTGACCCAATAATCGACAAGATCATTTCTGATTTTGATGGAGAGAAATGGCCTTATATCCAATACAGTGATGTTTCGAGAGAGGGTTTTGACAACACCATCCACCTCAATCATCTGGTCAAAATGGCCGTGGCCTATAAAACTAGTAGGTCAAAGTATTTTAATGATAATAGCCTACTTAGAAATATCATTAATGGATTGCTATTTTGGTGTGATAATGATTTTATCGGAGAAAACTGGTGGAATAATCAAATTGGTACTCCCTACAGTATGGTAGAATTGATGCTGGTGATCGGAGAAGAGTTTCAAGAGGAATTGATTGTGAAATCACAGGAAATTATCAATCGAGCCGATATCAATAGTGGAGGATCGCGACCTGGTGGCGACCGAATCAAAGTGTCTTCCATCGCGGCTAAAAATCAACTTTTTTTAAACAATCAATCCGAATTTGAATTGATTATTGATATCATAGAGAATGAAATCAAGTTTGTGAATTGGATTGGAAATGATTTCGGTTATACTTTTTCAAAGTCCAATACAGGTGGTTTTAATGAGTTTTTAAAGGCCAATGGCAGGGGATTGCAATATGACCACAGTTTTCATCACAGAACCGATGGGGTAAACAATACTTTGTCTTATGGTCTGATTTGGGCTCAGGTTCTTATCGATTGGGCCTATTATACCAGAAATACGGATTATGCTTTTTCGAGGGAAAAATCAAAAATTTTGGTTGATTACTATCTAGACGGTGTTTGTAAAACTTCTGTCTATGGTGTTACGCCTGATTTTGGTGCCAAAAACAGAAGTATCTCCAGACCTGGGAGTACAAAAAAATACAACAACAAAATTCCCCTTAAAATTGTTGCCCTGACCGATTACAGGCAAGAGGAAATGAAAAACATAATAGCTTTGAGATCTGCTCAAAAGACAGAGGAGTCTATTTCCCATGCTACGTTTTACTGGAACAGCGAGCATTTCACATTCCAAAGGCCCGATTATTTTACTTCCGTCAGACTTTATTCCTCCCGTAATATGAACATGGAAAGTCCCTACAATAGTGAAGGACTTTTGAATCATCACAGAGGAGATGGGGCAAACCACATTTATACAAGGGGAGATGAGTACGATGATATTTCTCCGGTTTTGGATTATCAAAAAATTACTGGAACAACGGTAGTGCAAAAAGAAAAATTACCTGCTCCCAATCAGATCAAAAAATTGGGTCTAACCGATTTTGTAGGAGTGGCTACCGATGGGCGTTATGGGGTAGTAGGATTTGATTTTAAAAGCATACACGATCCTTTGGTCGCTCGGAAAGCTTGGTTTTTCTTTGATGAGCAATACGTTTGTCTGGGTTCGGGTATTTCTTCAAAAGCATCCAATGAGGTCAATACAACCCTAAATCAGGGTTTGTTGAATGGAGGGGTTACTATTTCTTCTATGAATAAACAGCAAACCCTTGAGCGGGGTTCTGAAATCTATCGAAATGTAGATTGGATTCATCACGATAATATAGCCTATTTACTTCCCAATTCCACGGACATTTCGATACAAAACGACTTATCGACTGGGTCGTGGTGGAGGATCAGTAAACTGATTGATTCTTCAAAAGAAACCATTTCTAAAGAGGTTTTTAAAGCTTGGATCGATCATGGTACGAAACCTGATAATGCTTCATACGAATACATTGTTTGGCCCAACATCACTTTGGATCAATTGAATAGTAAAATTGATCTTGAACCGGTCGAGATTTTATCCAATACGCCTTATTTACAAGCAGTTCATCATAAACCCCTTGGTCTATTGCAAGCGGTGTTTTACAGGGCGGGAAAATTAGTTGTAGGTGAGAATGACTTTATAGAAGCAACTGCTCCCTGTATAGTGATGATTCAAACGGATGAAGAAAATCAAATTAAAAAAATTACTGCCAGTGACCCCAATCGTGAGCTGAGCGCATTGCTTTTGAAGGTGTCTAAAAAAATTGAAGGGTTGGGAAGAAACTATAAATCTTTGTGGAACCCCAAACAAAACAGTTCTGAAATCATCATTGACTTACCTCAGGGAGGGTTTAGCGGTCAATCGGTAGTCGTTCCCTCTACTGACAAAAATTGATCATTTCCCAGTTAGCTCACAATAGCTTTTTTAAATCTATTCTTTCAAAATCAAAGCTTGGAGGGGTTCAATATTTTTTTTATTATTTATAGTTTTTGTCTCTATTAATGAGACAAAATAATACTAAGTTTGCGCCCTGATAATTAGGACATAATTGCACTCCATTTTTTCAATGACCTGTTTGTTCCTAGTGTTAACTTATAAAATGATTAATCACTTTTCCAATACCAAATGAAGAAGTATTTAAACTTGTTTGATTTCAAACAAAAGGTAGATTATAAAACTGAGGTTTTATCGGGCTTGACCGTCGCTATGGCTTTGGTTCCCGAGGCAGTAGCTTTTGCTTTGGTAGCGGGTTTATCCCCTCTCACAGGACTTTACGCAGCCTTTGTGATGGGATTAATCACTTCTATTTTTGGAGGACGACCCGGAATGATTTCTGGTGCTACGGGAGCCGTAGCCATTGTCATTGTGACCCTGGCCATATCTCATGGTCCTGAATATGTCTTTGCTGCGGTTGTTGTGGCGGGTGCGATTCAGTTGGTGGCTGGTTTTTTAAAACTGGGTAAACTTATGAGATTGGTTCCCCACCCAGTGATTTTTGGTTTTGTCAATGGTCTGGCCATTATCATTTTTATTTCACAATTGGAGCAGTTTAAAAACGCTGACGGATCATGGTTAAGCGGATCCTCCATGAATGTTTTCTTGGGCTTGGTTTTTTTGACCATGCTAATTATTTGGGGTTTGCCCAAACTCACCAAACTATTTCCTGCTTCTTTAATTGCTATTCTCAGCGTATTTGGTATTGTTTATTTTTTTGGTATCGATACCAAAACCGTAGGAGATATGGCTTCCATTCAAGGTGGATTTCCTCCCTTTCACATCCCAAATGTTCCTTTCAATTTTGAAACCCTTACTATAGTATTTCCCTATGCCCTTATTGTAGCTGGGGTAGGCTTGATTGAAAGTTTATTGACCTTAAATAT
>JAACDY010000014.1 GCA_009936675.1 Bacteroidota bacterium | reverse complement strand
GCAAATGGAATCCCAACATGGCTCCCTACATCTATATGGAGCGAAACGGGATTCACATCATCAGCCTCTACAAAACTGTGGCTAAAATCGAAGAAGCCTCAGAAGCTTTGAAAAAAATTGCTGCCTCTGGCAGAAAAATCCTCTTCGTCGCTACCAAACAACAAGCCAAAGACATTGTCTCTAACTCGGCTCAAAAAGTCAAAATGCCCTACATTACCGAGCGCTGGCCCGGTGGAATGTTGACCAACTTCGTCACCATCCGAAAAGCTGTTAAAAAAATGGCCGCCATCGACCGAATGAAAAAAGACGGTACTTTTGAAACCCTTTCTAAAAAAGAGAGATTACAGGTTGACCGACTAAGAGCTAAATTGGAGAAAAACTTAGGCTCTATCAATGACATGACCCGCCTTCCCGGTGCCCTTTTTGTCGTCGACATCAAAAGAGAACACATCGCCATCAAAGAAGCCCAAAAGCTAAAAATTCCGATTTTTGCCATGGTGGACACCAACTCTGACCCTAGAGAGGTCGATTATGTTATTCCTGCCAATGACGATGCGACCAAGTCCATCGATAAAATCATGTCTTTAGTTGTTGACGCCATAGCAGAAGGTCTACAAGAGCGTAAAAACGAAAAAGAATCTCAAGAGCAAGCCGCTACCGAAGGGGCTGCGGAGACCGAAAAGAACGAAGTTGCTGCTGAAACTCCTGTTGCCAAAGCGGCAGAAGAAACTCCTGTCGTAGAAGAAGCTAAGGAGGAAACTGTTGTTGCACAAACCACAGAAGAAGCTCCCAAGGCCGAAGAATCAGAAGACAAAGCCGCTGATGATGGTGGTGATAAAGAATAATTAACCATTATACATTGAGTATGAAAATTACAGCCGCAGAAGTTAATCAACTACGTAAATCAACCGGAGCGGGCATGATGGATTGCAAAAAAGCCTTGGTAGAAGCCGAAGGCGATTTTGACAAAGCCGTTGAAAACCTGAGAAAGAAAGGTCAAAAAGTAGCTGCCAATCGTGCCGATAGAGAATCCTCTGAAGGTGCCGCTTTGGCCAAAGTGAACGAAGATCACACTGCTGGTGTTTTGGTATCGGTGAATTGTGAAACCGACTTTGTCGCCAAAAATGACGCCTATCAACAACTGGCACATGCTTTGGCAGATCACGCCTTGCAATTTGATACCAAAGATGCTTTTCTGTCCAGTGAATTCCAAGGAATGACTGTAGCCGAAAAACTAACTGAACAAACTGGAGTCATCGGTGAAAAAATAGAAATCGGTGGATTCAGCAAACTCACTGCTCCCTATGTAGGTTCTTATATCCATGCAGGTAATAAAATCGCTACTTTGGTCGGTCTTTCGGGTATCGTTGACAATGCCGCAGAGATTTCCAAAAATGTAGCCATGCAAGCCGCTGCCATGAATCCCATAGCCCTCAATGAGGAAGGTGTTGATGCCAGTGTGGTTGAAAAAGAAATCGAGATCGCCAAAGACCAATTGCGTCAAGAAGGTAAGCCCGAGGCCATGTTGGACAATATCGCCAAAGGAAAAATCAAACGTTTCTTTAAAGACAATACCTTGGTCAATCAGGCCTATATCAAAGATGGTAAAATTTCTGTATCCGACTATGTTAAATCTGCTGATCCGGATTTAGTGGTAACTGGTTTTAAACGTGTTGCCTTGGGTTAGAAAGTATTCAAACCATAATAGAGAAAGCACTTCCGATGGAGGTGCTTTTTTTGGAAAAAAAGTTAACTTGTGGGGTATGAAAACCCAAATCAAACGTTGCGCTTGGTGTGAAGGAGACGCCTTGTACGAACAATACCATGATCAGGAATGGGGACTTCCCATTTTTGACGACCTGAAATTGTTTGAATTTCTCACTTTAGAAACCTTTCAAGCTGGGCTGAGTTGGATTACGATATTGCGAAAAAGAGAAAATTTCAAAAAGGCTTTTGACCAATTTGATTTTGAAAAAATAGCGCACTTTGGAGAGGATAAAATAAACACTCTGTTAGGCAACGAAGGCATCATCAGGAACAAACAAAAAATTGTAGCAGCGGTTAACAACGCACAACGCTTTATCACAATTCGCGAAAAATACGGCACTTTTTCTCAATACATTTGGAATTTTGTAGAAGGAAAACCCTTACAAAACAGTTTCAAAACCCTAGAAGAAATTCCCGCGAAAACTCCCCTTTCGGAAAAAATCAGCAAAGATTTAAAACAAAATGGTTTTCAATTTGTTGGCCCCACAGTGGTTTACGCCCATATGCAAGCGACTGGAATGGTCAACGACCATTTGGTAAATTGCCATCGGTATGGGGAATTAAGCCATTAATCTAAAAAGGCAAGTCGTCATCCGGTCCGTCGGTAGCATCGTCTGCAGGTTCGAAGGCGGGCGGCGGAGGCATGGGAGGCAGTTCTGAACTGGAGGTTTCTCCGACAGCTTCAATGCGCCAACCTTGGACCGAATTGAAATATTTGGTCTCTCCCTGAGGGTTTACCCATTCCCGACCCCTGAGGTTAATCCCAATTTTTACATTTTGCCCCATTTGAAATGCGTTGAGCAAATCGCATTTATCTTGGATAAACTCTACCAGAATATGCTGGGGATATTGTTCCTCTGTGGTAACCACCACCTCTCTTTTTCTAAAACCATTGTTGCCATAAGTTTTGGTTTCATCCAACCATTTTATTTTTCCCGTAACTTCCATAGTGCGATTTTTGATATTGAAGCAAATTTAAAAAAAGTTTTGTCTGGATGGGAGCGGAATGCTTTTCTTTTATTTACAGTATCTTAGCTTTATCTAATACTGCAGTAAGTTGCTGAGTTTCATCAAAAAAAACAAGAACAACAGTTGGCTTTTGGGAGCCTTTTTTATCGTTGCCTTGATTTTGTGGAACACCAATATTTTATTTCAAAACCTCAAAAAGGAGGAGCGCTCCAAAATGGAGTTGTGGGGCATGGCGCAACAGGAACTGATCGAAAACAGTACGGTCAACAACCTCACCTTTCATTTGGTCTTCCGACAAACTTGGATCAATCCCATGATACAAGTCGATGAAAATGGGAAAATCATCGGACATAAAAACATCGATTGGAATCCTGCCTTGGAGGACTCTTTGATAATTTATAAACAATTGGATAGGATCAAAAAGGAAAACCAACCGATTTTGATTCGTTATCAAGACAGTCTTTCGAACATCAATCAAAAGTTGTATTATGGAGATTCAGTACTGCTCAAAAAACTACAATATTATCCCTTAGCCTTACTACTGATCATTTTTCTTTTTGGAGCTGTATTGTATTTTGTTTTTAAAACCTCCAAAATATCCGAGCAAAATCGATTATGGGCAGCCATGGCCAAAGAAACCGCCCATCAAATTGGTACACCACTGTCCTCAATGATCGGTTGGGTTACCTTGCTCCAAGAAAACGGAAAAAGTGAGGCTTTGGACGAGATGGCAAAAGATATTGAACGGCTTCAAATCATCACAGATCGCTTTTCAAAGGTGGGTTCACTCCCGGAGTTGACCGCGGCCGATGTTGTGAGCGAAACCCAAAAAACTTTACAATATCTCAAAAGGCGAAGCTCAGATCTGATTGAATTCCACAGCGAACTTCCCAATAAGAAAATAATGCTGCCACTGAACACCCAACTCTTTAGTTGGACTCTGGAGAACTTGATCAAAAATGGCATTGATGCTATGAGAGGGAAAGGAAAGATAAGTCTAATACTTACGGAACAAACCCATGCAATCCATATCGAAATCAGTGACACAGGATCGGGAATCAAAAAGGAGCACTTCAAAAAGATTTTTAGCCCAGGGTTTACCTCCAAAAAACGTGGATGGGGTCTTGGACTTTCTTTGGCCAAAAGAATCATTGTAGATTACCAGAAGGGTAAAATAAGCGTTAAATCCTCTGAATTGGACAAGGGAACGACCTTTGAAATCGTTTTAAAGAAGCACTAAATACAATCCTGAATTTTTTTTGCTACGGACTGGAACTCCTCGGGTGTGAGGCTTTGCTTATTTTGAAATGTCGCATCCTCCATGCTGTGGAGAGGAATCAAATGGACATGAACATGT
>JAACDY010000141.1 GCA_009936675.1 Bacteroidota bacterium | reverse complement strand
GGTGAGATAACATCCGTCGACAATGGGTTAGCACTGGAGGGTGTCAAAAAACTAACCCTTTTTATTGCTAGCAATTCGGATTATTATACTCCTCATTATGCAGAGAAAAACAATAGAGAACTGAAAAAAGCAATGGCAAGCAGCTTGGAAGAGATTGAAAGTTTACACATTGAGGATCATCAATCTTATTTTAACAGAACCCAACTAGAACTGAGAGGGGACAAGACGTTAAGTTTTCTTCCTACCGATGAAAGGTTGAAAAGGGTAAAAGCAGATTCATTGGATCCGGAGCTGAGTCAACTTTTGTTTGATTATGGTCGCTACTTACTTATCGGATCTTCACGACCTGGTACCCAACCCGCCAATCTTCAGGGGCTGTGGAACAAACACATCAATGCTCCTTGGAATGCCGATTACCATCTGAATATAAATTTACAGATGAATTATTGGTTGGCCAATCTTACTGGTCTTCACGAATTGAATGAGCCTTTATTCGACTATCTGGATCGGCTGTTGGAGAGTGGAAAGATCACGGCCCAAAAGAATTTTGGAATGCGAGGCAGCGTTTTTCCCCATGCCACAGATCTTTGGGCTCCTTCGTGGCTCAGAGCCGCTACGGCCTATTGGGGCGTTTCATTTGGAGCAGGGGGGTGGATGATGCAACATTATTGGTACCACTACCAATTTACAAAAGATGAGAAGTTCCTCAGAACACGTGCCTATCCAGCCATGGAACAAGTCGCTTTATTTTATTCAGACTGGTTGATAGAAGATCCCAGAGACCAAACGTTGATTTCGTTACCCTCTTCCTCTCCAGAAAATAGATATATCAACGAAAAAGGGGAGTCGGTTGCGCTGTGCAGAGGTAGTGCTATGGATCAACAGGTAATTCATGAAGTTTTCAGCAATTACCTTGAAGCCAGTGAAATTTTAAAAATTAAAAGTGAGCTGACGGAAAAAATCACCGAACAACTCAAAAAATTACGCCCCGGTTTTGTATTGGGCAAAGATGGAAGAATACTCGAATGGGATAGGGAATACGAAGAGCCAGAACCCGGGCACAGGCATATGTCCCATTTGTATGGATTCCACCCTGGAGATCAAATCTCCAAAGACCAAGATCCCTTACTCTTCCAAGCCGTGAGAAAAACGCTAGATTATCGATTGGATAATGGTGGAGCCGGAACGGGGTGGAGTAGGGCATGGCTGATCAATTGCTCAGCTCGATTGATGGATGGGGAAATGGCTCACGATCACATTCAACTGCTGTTTCAGAAATCAATGTTCAAAAATCTATTTGATGCTCACCCTCCATTTCAAATTGATGGTAACTTTGGTTTTACCTCAGGGGTGGTGGAAATGTTATTGCAATCCCACGAAAATATTGGAATAAGACTGTTACCTGCCTTACCCAAAGCATGGAATAAAGGAAGTGTGAAAGGACTCATGGCTAGGGGAAATATAAGGGTGGATATGGATTGGGACAAAGGAAAGCTTGGAAAGCTTGTGCTTAAATCGAAAGAGAAACAGTCCGTAAAAATTCAATATTTCGACAAGGAATATATATTTGATCTCCATAAGGACAAACCAATGATTTACGACTTTCAATAATCTGTTTAGATTTTTTGAAGGTCATATTTGGGAGGTTTGATTCAAAATTCAACTTTAATTACTATATGCTATCTTTGACCAAATTTAATGCATGGCCTTTTTTGCAGTAGCTGTTGGAATATTTATCCTAATCAAAGGAGGAGGTTGGTTGATGCGTGCTGCTGTAGCTCTTTCCTTGCGTTTTTCTATTCCTAAGATTGTCATAGGGATGACGGTGGTATCTTTTGCTACTTCAGCCCCCGAATTAATCGTTAGTATTCAGTCAGCGTTGAGTGGACACCCTGATTTGGCCTTGGGTAATGTTGTAGGTTCCAATATTGCTAACCTCGGTCTTGTGTTGGCCGTTACCATTATAATTTCTCCTATTGATGTCACCTCGAGTTTCTACAAAACCGATTGGCCCATAATGATGTTGGCTTCAATACTTTTTTACTTTTTTATTGTCATGGATGACAAGTTGGTAGCTTATGAAGGAGCCATTTTATTTATTTTGCTTTTGGTTTTTATGATTTATTTGATCAAATATCAAAAAACGGCCGTTTTGGATGAAGCACCCGAAGACGATGAAGCCTTGAATGTTTCTAAAACAGTAACTTATTTGCTATTGGGAGGATTTTCTTTGTGGTTGGGATCCGAAACTTTAATAAAAGGTGCAGTCATTCTGGCTCATGATTTAGGAGTAAGCGAACGAATCATCAGTGTTTCCATTGTTTCATTGGGAACGAGTATTCCGGAGCTTTCGGCATCGATAATCGCAATTATTAATAAAGAAAAAGCCATTTCTTTGGGCAACCTTATAGGATCCAATATTTTCAATATACTTGCTGTTATGGGGATCACTTCTATGATTCACCCAGTAGAGATTCAAGATACGGGATTGTTGAGTAATGACATTTGGTGGATGTTTGGTATTTCTTTCTTAATCCTACCATTGGTATTTTTCCCCCGAGGATCCAAGTTGGGTTGGATCGATGGCTTGATATTATTGACCCTCTACAGTATTTTTATTTTACCCTTATTTATATAAAATAAAAATCCCACTCGAGAGCGGGATTTTAATACGTCAATAAGTCAGCGATTTAAATAAATATAGTAGTATTAAACTTTAGCTGATTTGACAGTTTTTATAATTCTACTTGCAATTTTGTATGGATCTCCATTAGAAGCAGGTCTTCTGTCTTCCAACCAACCTTTCCATCCTTGCTCTACAGTCATGATGGGAATTCTGATGGATGCTCCACGGTCGGATACACCAAAGCTGAATTCATCTATGGATTGGGTTTCGTGATCTCCAGTAAGTCGTTGGTCATTGTATGCACCATAAACATCGATATGTTCTTTAACAACAGGACGGAAGGCCTCACATATTTTTTCATAAGTCTCTTTGGAACCACAAGTTCTCAAAGTTTCATTGGAGAAGTTGGCATGCATTCCAGAACCATTCCAGTCGGTAGCTCCAAGGGGTTTAGGATGCCAGTTGATGGCCAATCCGTATTTTTCACCCAAACGCTCCAACAGGTATCTAGAAATCCAGATTTGATCTCCAGCTTCTTTGGCTCCTTTGGAAAAACATTGGTATTCCCATTGTCCAGAGGCCACTTCAGCGTTGATTCCTTCAACATTGATGCCTGCTTCCAAACATTGCTCTAGATGTTCTTCGATCATTTCTCTTCCGAAGGCATTTTTGGCACCTGCAGAACAGTAGAATTGACCTTGAGGAGTTTGATCTTTTGGAAAACCTAAAGGTAGATTGGTTTCGGGATCCCACAGGAAATACTCTTGCTCAAATCCAAACCAAAAATCATTATCGTCATCATCGATGGTTGCTCTTCCGTTGGACACGTGAGGGGTACTATCAGCGTTGAGAACTTCAGTCATTACCAAATACCCATTTTTTCGATCTGGGTCTGGATATAATGCCACAGGCTTTAGCAGACAATCTGAGGCATTTCCTTCGGCTTGTTGGGTTGAAGAACCATCGAATGACCACATAGGACAATCTTCTAGCGTACCTCCAAAATCACTCACGATCTTTGTTTTGCTTCGCAAACTGGCTGTCGGCTTGTAGCCATCCAACCAAATGTATTCCAATTTAGACTTACTCATATAATTAATTTTAAGTTTTCAATGTTCAAAAATAAAATTTCTTGAATATACCACCCCTTTTAAGGGAGTTAATTCTAAAAACTATTAAACATTTTTATGAACACCTTAATTTTTTTGGGGTAAATTTTCATTTTCATAAAATTTTGGGACACTTATCTAAAAATTTTCATTTATAAATTATCTTTGTTTAGTTTCCAAAATACTTCACTGATGAACTACCTAAGAAAAAAAAGTCTAGAAAACCTTTTCGGCAAACAGCCCAGATCTTTTGATAATGATCAAAAATACTCTTCACTTTTTGCGAGTCATGTATTTACTGATGCCGTATTAGAACAATATGTCAACAAAGAAACCTATAATCAGGTTGCCCAAGCGGTAAACAAGGGATCAAAAATCAACCGAACATTTACAGATCAAATCGCCGCTTCCCTCAAAGCATGGGCCCTGTCCAAAGGAGCGACCCATTACACCCATTGGTTTCAGCCTTTGACTGGAGGAACAGCGGAAAAACACGATGCTTTTTTTGACCTCCAATCTTCGGGTAAACCCATGGAAAATTTTGACGGGAGCCAATTGGTGCAGCAAGAACCGGATGCTTCCAGTTTTCCCAGTGGTGGAATCCGAAATACTTTCGAAGCTCGCGGCTATACCGCTTGGGATCCTACTTCTCCTGCCTTTATCCTCGATAAAACGCTTTGTATCCCCACCATCTTTGTTTCCTATACCGGAGAGGCATTGGATTATAAAACCCCCCTACTCAAATCCATTCAATCTCTGGACAATGCTGCTACGGAAATATGTAAATATTTTGATAAAAACGTATCCAAGGTCAATGCTACATTGGGTTGGGAGCAAGAATATTTTTTGGTGGACAAGTCTTTGGCTGCCTCTCGACCCGATTTAATCATTACAGGGAGAACACTTTTTGGGCATCAGCCCTCCAAAGGACAACAATTGGACGATCACTATTTTGGCTCTATTCCCCCTCGTGTGATCGCTTATATGAAAGAATTGGAGCATTCGGCCATTCAATTGGGTATTCCTCTCAAAACCCGTCACAATGAAGTTGCTCCGGGACAATTTGAGTTGGCGCCTGTTTTTGAAGAGGCCAATTTGTCTGTCGATCACAATTCTTTGGTGATGGACTTGATGCGGAAAATTGCAAACAAGCACGATTTTATTGTGCTATTTCACGAAAAACCTTTTGAGGGTATAAACGGATCAGGGAAACACAACAATTGGTCTCTATCTACCAATACTGGGATCAACTTGCTGAGTCCGGGGAAAACCCCGATGAGCAACCTTCAGTTTCTCACCTTTTTTATCAATACCATCGCCGCTGTTTTGTCGCATGAGTCCTTGATGAGGGCTTCGATTGCCAGTGCAAGTAATGATTTTAGACTGGGATCGAATGAAGCACCCCCCGCCATACTCTCTGTTTTTATTGGAAAACAATTGACGGCTGTTTTGGATGACTTGGAAAATGTTTCTAAGGGGAAACTTTCACCCGAAGAAAAAACGGATCTAAAACTCAATGTTATTGGGAAAATCCCTGAAATTCTTCTGGACAATACAGATAGAAACCGGACATCTCCATTTGCTTTTACAGGAAATAAATTCGAATTTAGGGCAGTGGGATCGAAGTCAAATTGTGCCAAGTCCATTACGGTTCTCAATGCCGCAGTAGCACAGCAACTAGAAAAATTTGGTAAGGAAGTTGAAGATTTGATCGAGAAAAAGGACATGAAAAAGGACGATGCCATTTTCAATGCCCTAAGAGACAATCTGAAGGGAATAAAGAACATACTCTTTGAAGGGGATGGCTATAGCGATTCATGGATAAAAGAAGCGCAAAAGCGTGGACTGAGCTACAACCAAAATACACCAGAGGCTCTGACGGCTTATATCTCCAAAAAAAGTATTTCACTTTTTGAACAAACAAAGGTGTTTTCAGAACGAGAAGTCATGGCAAGGTACACTGTCGATCTCAAGGAGTATATAATGCGGGTTCAAATTGAATCCAGAACATTGGGTGATATTGCCCATAACCATATCATTCCAACAGCTATTAAATACCAAAATGTACTGATTGAAAATGTAAAAGGTTTAAAAGAAATTTATGGGAACGATTTCCAAAAGCATGGCGAAGTACAGTTAAAAATCATCGAACGCATTTCGGGACATATTGATGAAATTAACAAAGGGATTGTGAAAATGGTTGAAACCCGAAAATCTTTGAATAAAATTGAAGAAGAATATAAAAAAGCCCATACCTATTGCGAAAAAGTTTTGCCCTTTTTGAAAGACATCAGATATCACTGTGATAAGTTAGAGCTGGTCACAGACGACGACCTATGGCCTCTGGCCAAATACCGTGAACTTTTGTTTTGTCGTTGATAAAAAAAATATCGTATCACAATGGGTAAGGGGAATAGTGTTAAATTTGAATTCTAATCGAATCAATGACAGATAAAAGGTACAACCTCAGAGGTGTTTCTTCTCAGAAAGAGGACGTTCACAATGCCATAAAAAATATAGATAAGGGCCTTTTTCCAAAAGCTTTTTGCAAGGTTGTGCCTGATTTTTTGACGGGAAGCGAGGCGCATTGTTTGGTCATGCATGCCGATGGAGCAGGAACCAAAAGTTCTCTGGCTTATGCCTATTGGAAAGAAACCGGAGATCTTTCAGTTTGGAAAGGCATCGCCCAAGATGCTCTAATAATGAATATTGACGACCTGCTTTGCGTTGGGGTAACCAATGATATTTTGTTGTCGTCGACCATTGGTAGAAATAAAAATAAAATCCCCGGAGAGGTACTTGCTGCCATCATCAATGGTACAGAGGAACTCTTG
>JAACDY010000140.1 GCA_009936675.1 Bacteroidota bacterium | reverse complement strand
GCCTTGCAGTCCATGCACAACGGGATAAAAAAATTGAATGTAAACCCCACTAAGATCGATGCCGATTTAAATGAAAATTGGTCAGTTGTGGCTGAAGCCATTCAAACCATTTTACGAAGGGAAAAATTTCCAAACCCCTATGAGGCACTCAAAGAATTAACCAGAACCAACGGTGTAATCAACAAAAAAGTAATACACGAATTCATCGATGGTCTTGGGGTTGAGGAAAGTATAAAACAAGAATTGAAAGAAATCACTCCTTCCAACTACACAGGAATTGCCTGAGCATTTGGTTAAATTCCCGACATTTTCAATTGATCTCCTCCTGGTAAATTCATTTTAGAAATCAATTTTGCGATTTTATCCAATTCGATTTCCCCTTCAATCAACAAAAGAACGGCCTCTATTTTTGCACCCTTAATTTTAGCCTCAGGTACGGCATTGGAAACCCCTTTGGAAAACATCAACAGGCTCTTCAACTTTCCCTCTGTTTCTCCTTCTTTGGTATATACACTCAGATCAGTATTCGACTCTTGCATTGACACCATCAAATCGAGACCTTTGTCACCAGCCTCTTGCTTTACCCAAAGATCACTCTCGTTGCTGATCATTTCTTTACCGGTGATTAGAGCTCTAAAATTGGTGATCCCTTTGATCATATCCATAAGTGCGTCAGCCTCGGGATCACCCGAAGACAAAGACATACTTCCCAATAATTGAAACATTTTGGGACTGATACTGATTGCCGTTACCTCTTTGTTGTTTTGGTACTTTTCAAAAACAGATTGCCCCAACAGTACGCCTGGTAAAATAAGTACCACCACCAGTAAAAAATATTTTTTCATAAATATGTTTTTTAAACTTTATAAAAATACTGATTAACGAAATGTTTTTACAAGATAGAACCTTAGAATATTTCTCATCAATTCCGAATGATAAATATTTCTTAATCTTTCTAAAAATAGAAAATTTGGCATGAAATATGTAGTTTTGGCTAATGATAAATGTTAAAGATGAAAGCCTCTAATTCTCTATTACTGTATGGTTTGTTGTTGTTGTTGTGGACTTCTTGCTCCAAAGACAAAGATTTGACAGATGATGATTCAGTTATAACTGATGAATCTGTATCCAACCTCAGCGAAACACCAGAACTGTTGTTGGGGTCTTGGAATTTAACCAAGGAAGATTCCACTTCCAACTCAGAGAAATCGGATAAAGATTGTGAAGCATCCAATATTCATTTTTTGGACAATAATGTTTTTTATTTGAGTTACTTGGATAAACGTATTCGAGGTAAATACGAAATAATTGATTCTATCAGTATCAATCTAGTGAGTGGTTCCAATGTCATTGGAAATGTAAATAAAGTAGATGTTCTTGATAAGCAAATCAGTTTTTCGTTAGAAATCAATGAAGAATGCAGCGACACCTACACCGGTGAAAAGTATTTTAGAATTCACGAGTTCATCTGGAAAACACTCAACGATTTCTATCTATGGCAAGAAGAGGTCCCTTCGCTTGATGACACCTATTCACCCTCTGGAACCAAGTACAGGGAACTGATTGAACCCTATCCGGAGCCAGAGGCCTTTTTTGAATCCCTTAAATATGAAGACGACAAGTTCAGCGACATACTGTCCAATTATGAAGACATCGAAAACTCCATCAAAGGAATCAATGCCAACAATGGTCTTAAATTCATCCTCTCCAGATATGGCTCGGAAGATGCTGTGATGGGTATCGTCACCTATATCTTAGAAGAATCTGATGCTACTAGCAAAGACATCAAAAGAGGTGACATGTTTACCGGTGTTGACGGCAAAAGCCTTAACATTAATAATTATAGTGAATTACTTTTTGGAGACAATTTAAGTTACACCCTCAATATGGCCGATCTCAATGGTAACCTACTCAGCCCCAATGGTGAAAACATTACGCTCACCAAAACAGAAAAATTCCAAAGTAATCCCATCCAAATCAGTAAAATAATTGAAGAGGGGCAAACCAAAGTAGGTTATCTGATGTATAACCAATTCGCGCAAGGTTTTGACGATGACCTCAACGAGGTTTTTTCAAATTTTATATCTGATCAAATCAATGAACTCATCCTTGATCTTCGATACAACGGTGGAGGATTGGTGCAGTCAGCGGTCAATCTAGCGGGAATGATTACCGGACAATTTAGTGGTGAAATCTTTGGCAAATATTTATGGAATAAAAAGGTAATGAGTGTTTTGAACTCCAATCCAGAAACCTATGCCAATAATTTAAGGATAAATTTCACCTCTCAATTGGGAGAAGGTGAGACCGTCAACTCATTGAACTTAAATAAAGTCTATATCATCACTACTGGACGCAGTGCCTCTGCCAGTGAGTTGGTAATTAATGGCTTGACTCCCTACATTGATGTGATTCAAGTAGGAGACAATACCTATGGGAAAAACGTCGGAGGTCCCGCAGTCCTCTACGATTATATTGATAATAATCGAACCAAAAACCCCGATCACACCTATGGTATCTCCTGCATATCCTTTTTTATAGCCAATAGCCAAGATTTTTATGATTACGCCGACGGCCTCGCACCACAGGATGATTTAAAACTCAAAGAAGACATTACCAATTTGGGGACCTTGGGGGAAAGTTCTGATCCGCTTTTGGCCTTGGCACTAAAGCACATCACCCAAGAATCTGCAAGGTTTAAAATCAATACTCCTGTATTCCCATTGGAAAACATATTGGACGACCCTCAATTTATCAGGGAGCGTTCAACAATCACCCTAGAAAATCTACCCCTGTTACAACTGGATTGATATTCCCGCCAGAATGTTTCTTCCTCGTGTTGCATATTGGGGAATGATCACATATTCTGTATCAAATAGATTATAAACACTCAGGAAAACATTGACATTGAGCTTCTTCAGTCGATGATTTAGCTGTAAAGTGAACAGGGAGTAGGCTTCCAGCAAGGTTTTGCTGTCATTGGCAATGCGCTCCCCGGAATACTGACCTAACAAATTTAAATGTGTTTGATCGGACAAGGGAAAATCCATTACCCCATTAATGGCATGCTTTGGAATGCTGCGTAAATCACCGTCGGTGGTCTCCGTAAAGATATAATTCAAACGGCTTTTGACTTTTTTAAACAGCTCAAAATCATAAGCCAATTCTACCCCTCTGTAAACAATTTCCTTATCAGAATTAGCATACCTGCCATAGGGGTAGCCCTCGTCGGGAACAGGAGGGCCAAAAATTAGAGTCGGATCTTCCTTACGATTAAAATAGACCGCAGAAAATACATTTTGCCCGGATCGAATCTCAGCCCCAAATTCAAAGCTGATGTTATTTTCAGGCATCAGATCATTGTTTCCATAAGAAGGATTATACAATTTATATAAACTCGGAGCTATAAAAGCTTTGCTATAACTGCCAAAGAGTTTCATCTGCCGATCCGAATCAATAGTAAACGAATAAGAAGGGTTCAGGCTATAGGTCCAGTGGCCGTCGTATGCGTTGTGGTAATTGTAGCGCATCCCCGCATTGAAGTTCAAACCAGATGGATCGAGATAAACAAAGTTTACATACACATCAGATTGGGTGGCTTCAGGATTGTAATCTACCTCCATTGTTGCTTTTTGATATTGAAAGCCCACTATGGTATATAAAACGTTATTGAAAATGTATTTGTTGAAAAGATCAATATTCCAATTATCACTCTCATAGTTCAATGGGAAGGAAGACACAAAATCTCTTTTGTTGTCTTGGTATCCGGCATTGAGGTTGAGGCTTCCATCGGTATAATTGTATTTTGTACTCAATACATATCGATTCGTCTCGGTTGTGTAACGGAAATCAGCCTGTTCCAGGGGAAAACCATTGTCATAATCTGCTTTGATCTCATCTTTATTCCACCCCAATTTCCAATTGAACTTAGGAGTCAACTGACCACTCAGTCCCACATTAAAATTGACCTTGTTAAAGGGATCGGGTATAGAAGGATTGGATTCATTTCCAATAACCGATGTCATGCCATCACTATAGCGCTCTGAGTAGGCCAAATTGATCCCAACACCACTTTGAGTACTACTGAGGCGGACCATGTGATTTCCGGCCGATACCGAGTTAAGTGCTTGATTAGCCGACAGTTCTGTCCCCCATGTTTTTTTTGCCATTAAGGATAATGATTCCATAGGTTTTTTGGTCGTGATGTTGATCACCCCTGTTGCAGCAGAACTCCCATACAAACTACTGGCAGCTCCTTTGACAATCTCGATAGACTCAATCATTTCAATGCTCAAGGCATTGATGTCAAAATCACTCTCGATTCTGGAGGGATCAGACACCCTTACACCATCAATCAAAATTAAAACCTGACGGTTGCGACCGCCACGAATGGAAATGGTGGTGTTCTGTCCGGAGTATAAATTTTTACCGATCACGTCGATCCCCAAATGGGTCGATAACAGGACACCTAATCCTAATCCTGCAAACTGTTGAATTTCCTCTTGTTTGATCTTGACTACTGTTTTACCGGACTGAGAACGCTTTAAGGCAAATCTGGAGTCCGTTACAACAACTTCGTCAAGGAAATTGGTCGATACGGTGGTACTGTCCACCGCTTGATTTTGAGCCGATACGGCACAAAAAGAGAGTAGTGCCCAAAAGGGCTTTGCTAATTTCATGTGAATAAAATAATGGGACACAACATCCTACAAGCCACCCAATTCTTTATCCCCGAAGAATCAAGTCACTATGAATGGCAGGTATCCTGGCTCACGTATTTCCAAACGCCTTCCCGAATAAATCAGTGGTATTAAGTTTTTGGAAACCATCCGCAGTGCGGACTTAGCTTACAGTTGCGGGTACAGCATTGGTTTTTCACCAATTTCCCTTTTCATTTGCTACTGCAAAACCATTTCACGCCGCAAAGCTAAAAATAAATAATTTTGATGCCATTAAAAAAAATAAAAAAAGGCGGAACAATGCATAAGGTATGGTCTTCAGCTCATTAAAAAATCAAAAGCAGAAAGTTTAATTTGGTTTTTTTATGAGAGAAATATCTTACAAAGTGAAACTAACTCACCAATATGTTTTTTTTCTTCAAAACATAAAAAGGATAAATCAGCAATACTCCGTATACCAAATCTCCTAAAATGGTATTAACAAAAAAGGGCAACGCCAAGGTATAGCATTGAATAATTCCTTCCAGTGTCAGTGGATAGTGTAAAAACCAAACTCCAAAATTACTGACGATAAAAAACAAAGTAGAGGACATTAAAACGGTAGTTGGTTTGATCTTTCTGACCGAGTGCCCCAACAGGGCTATCAGAGCAAAAGAAGCATAAACGAAGGGGATCGTATCATGTAATCCCAAAAATAAGTCTGAAATAAACAAACTCAGGAGGGGGATTAAAAATGCCACCCAACGATTGTCAAAACCTTTACTGGAAAGCAAAGCAATCGCCGCTATGGGAGTAAAATTAGGAGGATGGGGCAAAAATCTCGACAACACAGCAAACAGGATAACCGAGATTACAAAAAGATTCTTATTCATCATACTACATCAAACGTTCTGCCAAAGATATAGAATATCTTTTTATTTGGTCAAATACATCTTCCTCCGGGCATACAAATCGTAAAATTCATCTTCCTTAAGGTTGTCAATAAACAATATGCTTTCACCAGTAGATTTCATCTCAGGCCCCAATTGTTTATTGACATTGGGGAACTTATTGAATGAAAACACGGGTTGCTTGATGGCATAGCCCTCCAATTTGGGATTAAAAGAAAAATCAGTAACCTTATTGTGTCCCAACATCACCTTGGTAGCAAAATTGACATAGGGTTCATTGTATGCTTTGGCGATGAATGGAACCGTTCTTGAAGCCCTAGGGTTGGCCTCAATTACATATACCTTATCGTTCTTGATGGCGTATTGTATATTGATCAAACCTTTGGTTTTCAATGCGAGTGCAATTTTGTGGGTATGATCCTTGATTTGTTGCATCACAAATTCCCCCAAATTGAATACGGGAAGCGTGGCGTTGGAATCTCCAGAATGAATCCCACAAGGTTCGATGTGTTCCATAATACCAATGATATAGACATTTTCACCGTCACAAATGGCATCGGCTTCTGCTTCAATTGCCCCATCCAAATAATGGTCTAATAAAAGTTTGTTGTTGGGAATTTTTCTGAGCAAATCTACCACGTGGGTTTCCAACTCTTCTTTATTGATTACGATTTTCATTCCCTGTCCACCCAATACATAGGAGGGTCGAACCAAAATGGGGAAGTCTAATTCGTCAGCCAAAGCGAGTGCTTGGTCTGCCGTTTCTGCCACTCCAAACTCAGGATAAGGAATATCATTGTTTTTCAAAAGAGTAGAAAAACTTCCACGATCCTCGGCCAAATCAAGGGATTCAAAGCTTGTTCCGATAATTTTGATGCCATATCTGTCAAGTTTTTCAGCCAATTTGAGTGCTGTTTGACCACCGAGTTGAACGATGACTCCTTCTGGTTTTTCAAATTTGATGATGTCGTAGATATGCTCCCAGAAAACTGGTTCAAAATAGAGTTTGTCGGCAATATCAAAATCTGTAGAAACTGTCTCGGGATTACAGTTAATCATTATGGTTTCGTAGTCAGACTCTGAGGAAGCCAAAACACCGTGTACACAACAGTAGTCAAATTCTATACCTTGACCAATTCTGTTGGGTCCCGACCCTAGAACAATGACTTTTTTGCGATCGCTGACTTTGCTTTCGTTCTCACTAAAGGGTTCACCATCTTTCAACTGCATTTTTTCTTCGAAAGTGGAATAATAATAGGGTGTAGAGGCCGAAAATTCTGCCGCACAAGTATCTACAAGTTTATAGACCCTTTCAATGCCCATATCATCTCTTTTCTTATTCACCTCACTTTCAAGACAATCGAGCATATGAGCGATTTGTCGATCGGCAAAACCTTTTTGTTTGGCTTCCAAAAGCAAAGCTTTGTCTAAGCTGTCAATATTGAACTTAGAGATTTCCTTTTCCAAATCATAGAGTTCTTGATATTGTTCCAAGAAACACATATCAATTTTGGTGATTTCGTGTATCCTGCTCAGTGGGATTCCCATCTGAATGGCGTCATAGATCACAAAAACCCTGTCCCAACTGGCGTGGGTTAATTTATCGATCACCTGATCGTAATCGGTATATCCTTTTCCATCGGCTCCTAGACCATTACGCTTGATCTCCAGCGATTGGGTGGCTTTGTGCAAGGCTTCTTGAAAGGATCTTCCAATCCCCATTACCTCCCCAACGGATTTCATCTGTAATCCAAGTTTGCGATCGGAACCTTCAAATTTGTCAAAGTTCCATCGAGGAATTTTAACGATAACATAATCCAATGTGGGTTCAAAAAGTGCCGAAGTGGATTGGGTAATTTGGTTTTCCAATTCATCCAACGAATATCCTATGGCTAATTTTGCCGCTACTTTGGCAATGGGGTATCCTGTTGCTTTGGAGGCCAATGCCGAGGATCGGGAAACCCTAGGATTAATTTCAATAGCAATGATATCTTCTTTTTCATCGGGACTGACGGCAAACTGAACATTACAGCCTCCGGCAAAATCGCCTATGCTTCTCATCATTATGATGGCCATGTCACGCATTTGTTGGAAAGCAGTATCCGACAGGGTCATTGCTGGAGCTACTGTAATGGAATCTCCAGTATGGATTCCCATGGGATCCATGTTTTCAATAGTACAAATGATTACAACATTGTCGTTTTTGTCTCTCAACAGTTCCAACTCGTATTCTTTCCAGCCCATAAGAGCCTTGTCAATCAGCACCTCATGAATGGGTGAGGCTTCCAAACCTCTTGTTAACAATTCTTCAAATTCATCTGCATGATGAACAAAAGATGCCCCCGTACCCCCCAGTGTAAAGGAAGGACGGATTACCAATGGAAAGCCAAACTTTTGCGCAATTTCTTTTCCTTTTAGAAAAGAGGTAGCCGTTTCAGCAGGCGCAACGGGAATATCTATGGTTTTGAGTAATTTTTTAAAACGATCTCTGTCTTCGGTAATATTAATCGCTTCTATGTCAACCCCAATGATTTCAACATCAAAATCCTCCCATATCCCCTTATCATCTGCTTCTATACAAAGGTTGAGGGCCGTTTGTCCTCCCATTGTAGGAAGTACTGCATCCACCTTGTGATTTTTAAGTATTTCTATAATGGATTTTGTTGTTAACGGTTTTAGATAAACATGATCTGCCATGGAGGGATCTGTCATGATGGTTGCAGGGTTAGAATTGATCAAAATGGTTTCAATTCCGTCTTCTCTAATGGATCGCAACGCTTGGGTTCCTGAATAGTCAAATTCACAGGCTTGCCCAATAATAATAGGGCCTGAACCAATAATTAGAATGCTCTTTATCTCAGGTCTTTTCGGCATAAATAGTAGTTTGAAAAATTATCATAATATAAAAAAAAAGGTGTTATTCAAAATAGAATAACACCTTTAAATATTGTTTTTTTATTATCATTTTTTGTGACGGGGCTCGGAGGATACAGAAATCTTTTTTCTACCTTTAGCTCTTCTGCTGGCGAGGACTTTTCTGCCATTAGCAGATGCCATTCTCTCACGAAAGCCGTGTTTGTTTCTTCTTTTGCGTTTGGAAGGTTGGAAAGTCCTTTTCATTTTTAAAATGCGTTATTTTAAAGTCGGGCAAATATACAACATCTTTTTTCTTATACAAATGGATTTAAACGTATTCTTATTAACTTCGAACCCAAAATAAATCTCTTATGTTTCCTAAAATAATTAAACTCATTTTGGCCATAGCCTTTCTTTTGTTAGGAGGTTACGAATTTTATGAAAGTTATATTGGCAATGGTATCTTTTTGACCCTACTCTCAGGAATGATGGTATTGCTGTATTTTAAAAATGAAATAATTTTTCTCGCTTTCCTCAGGTTGAGAAAACAAGACTTCCCTGGAACCGAACGGTGGCTCAATAAGATCAAAAACCCTGAGAGTTCTTTGGTTAGAAAGCAACAAGGCTATTTTTACTACCTCCACGGCATCATACAATCCCAAAACAATCTCACTGTGGCTGAAAAGCATTTTAAGAAGGCCATCCAACTGGGGCTTTCCATGACACATGATTTGGCGATGGCCAAAATGAGTTTGGCGGGAATCATGATGCAAAAAAGAAGAAAAAGAGAAGCCACTGCGCTTTTGGCCGAGGCCAAAAAACTTGACAAACACGGTATGTTGACGGATCAAGTCAAAATGATGCAGCAACAGATGAAGCGCATTTAATAGTGTCCCTTTTCGGGAATAGCAATCTCATAGTACTTTCTGGATTTGTTGTTGAGGTGATTTTGCAACAACCACGGATTGTGAATTTTTAGTACTTTGTAGTTGACTCCCATTTTCTGCGCAAAACTGGTAAGATTCGAAATAGCGGTGTCCAATCCGTGATAACGCACTGGAACAGAATAGTACAAGTCGGTGTCGTCAAAAACATAACCGTATTTTGAAGGGTTTTCGATTATCTCTTTTACTGCAAGTATCCGAAAAACATAACGACTGGTTTCTTTACCTAACAGCAGATCGAAATAACTTTCCACCTTTTGGGCGTTCAAGTTTCTCTGAATACCCGACATTCCCCTATTGTAGGAAGCGGCGGCGAGGGTCCAAGAACCAAACTTGTCTTTTGCCTTTTTCAGGTATTGAGCCGCCATTTGGGTAGAGAAAGCGATGTGGTATCGCTCGTCAACATTGCTATTGACCTCCAGTCCGTATTCCTTTCCAGTAGTTCTCATAATTTGCCAAAAACCCTTAGCTCCGGCAGGTGAAATTGCATTTTCTAATCCACTTTCAATGACCGACAAATACTTGAGGTCGGTAGGCACTCCTTCTTCCTTCAAAATTTTTTCAATTGTAGGAAAATACTTATTAGCCCTTTTGAGCAAGAGCATCATATTGGATTGCCAATAGGTATTCACCAACAACTCCCTGTCCAGTCTCTCCCTCAAGTCAGGAGAATGTAGCGGAACGAGTTCCCCAGCAAAGCTTAGAGTATCTGGCAACTCCAGTGCGTAAACCTTATAGCTAGGCTCTTCTCCATAACTTTTCAGAGCAGTAAAATCTTCAAATGTAAATACAAAGCCTGAAATTAAAATCAAAAGGACAGCAGCGAAGCCAGCCCAAATCAAGGAAGTTATTTTGTTTTTCATGCCATTAAATTATTTCAATTATGTTGAATGTGCCAAATTATCAGACATAATTTTGGGAAGATTTTTATTGAACCAATCACTTTTGGTGAGTATAATGGCATGATCTCCGTCTATTTTGATAAAGGGATCTTTGATGTTTTTCAGGGGCAAAACAGAGTCTCGTGCCCCATGAATGTGTATGATGCTTTGGTCGGGTACATTTCTATTCCATTTGACCAATCGATCAATGGCCCAGTTGAGATAATCAGGATCTCTTTCGGAAAGGTATCTTGTGTAATGTTCAAAACGGCGTTGAATCCCTTTACCCAAAACAAAAAGGGCAAAAGTTTCGATGTTTTTAATCCATTGTGTGGGAAGTAGTCGATGGGCATTGGTCAATTGTGCCAGTTTCATATGCTTGGG
>JAACDY010000139.1 GCA_009936675.1 Bacteroidota bacterium | reverse complement strand
GCCATAGGCATACCTCGGGTGTGTCATCTGTGATGGGATGGGGTCACTCTCATAGGTTTTTCTTTTGAGTTGATCAATGTACCAGTCTGTCGCCAGAAGGGAAGTATTAATGGTTTTTACATCGGTTCGGTAACCTTCGATCTCTTGGGCATACCAAAGGGCAAAAGTATCGTTGTCTCCAATGGTAAAAATCATGGCTCCCACGTCTTTTTGAATGGACTCCAAATAGGATTTTGCCATAGATTGGGCGGTATAACGTCCAGAGCGGTCGTGATCGTCCCAGTTTTGAAAAGCCATTAATAAGGGTACTGTCATAAAACAGACAGCAACTACAGCCGGGGCAATTGCCTTTGATTTAATCCATGTCTTGGTTCTTTGGGAGAGATAATAAGCTCCCATCCCAATCCACAAAGCAAAAACATAAAAAGATCCAACCAATGCATAATCCCGTTCGCGAGGCTCAAAAGGTCGTTCATTCAAATAAATCTTGAGTGCCAGTCCGGTAAACAAAAAGAATAGTAACAACACCCAAAAACGCTTGGGATCTTGTTGATATACAAAAATCAACCCCATCAATCCCAACAAAAAGGGAAGGAAAAAATAGGTGTTTCTGGCCTTGTTGTTTCGTGCATCATCCGAAATTTCCGATTGGTTGCCCAACCTCAGGTTGTCAATGAATGGGATTCCACTGATCCAATTTCCATTCAAAACGTTATAAGTGCCGGCAATATCGTTCTGCCTTCCAGTAAAATTCCACATAAAATACCGCCAATACATATAGCCGATTTGGTATTGAAACAGGAATTGAAGGGAACTCCAAAAACTCGGTTTTTCTATTACCAAATAGGGGGAAAGCGATCTGAAAAATTTGTGATATTCGTCTCCGGTTACGACTCCGTCTCGGATGTCCTCTCTAAATTCATCTACCCGACTCTTCAACATCTCGTTGCTCCGATATTCTGGTACTATTGAAAACTCTAATGGCCCAGTAAAATTCATGTAATTTCCTGAGTGTTCCGAACTCCAAAGACGGGGTAAAAAGCCTCGGTGCTTGCTGTTGGAATTGATTTTGGCCCTTTCCCAATGATTGACAATTATGTATTTCCCTGTTTTATAATCTCTTTCGTATTTGGGTTTGTCGTCCACATAGGGTTCGGTTTCATCCTGACCAGCATAGATATCGGAAAAAAGAGGCCCATAGAATAGATGCGTTTCGGGATATTGCTCTAAGTTGTAATAAGCTAAAAGCGAACGGGCATCTGAAGGCGAATTTTCATTAATCACCGTATTTGCATTCGCTCGAATGGGAATCATCAGCCAAGAGGAAAAGCCCACCAATACAAAAAGCACACAAAGGATACCAGTATTGAGGTTGATCCACTTTTGACGTTGGGTATATTTCAGACTATAATAAAAAAACAGGACAAAGCACAATGCCGCAATCAAAGTTCCACTGTTAAAGGGCAATCCCATTTTATTGACAAAGAAAACTTCTGAGTTTCCAAAAAAGGCGAGGGTAGTCGGTAATAGCAATTTAAAGATGAACAGGAGTATGGCGACAGAGATCACATTGGCCAAAAGAAAACTTTTAACCGTTACCTTAGGGGTATTCTTGAAATAGTAAATCATCCCAATGGCTGGAATGGTCAACAGTCCCATAAAGTGAACACCGAAAGACAAACCGATGACAAATGAAATCAACAACAACCAACGGTCTCCTCTTGGGGAATTCATTTCCTGTTCCCACCGAAGCCCTAACCAAAAAAGCAAAGAAAGAATAAAGGTCGCCATAGCGTAAACCTCCGCCTCGACAGCATTGAACCAAAAACTATCGGAAAAACAAAAGGCCAAAGCCCCTACTGAAGCACTTCCAAAAAAGGTTAAACGTTCCGCATTATTTTCAAAGGATTTAAATGCGGGTAATTTTTTCATTAATAAGGTCAATGTCCAAAAAAGGAATAGCACCGTAAAAGCACTGGAAAAAACGGACATATAATTTACCATTAGAGCGATGTTTTCAGGTGAGGTGGAGAAAAGTGCAAAAAAAGCACCCATCATCTGAAATAAAGGAGCTCCAGGTGGGTGCCCCACTTGAAGCTTTGCAGCAGTTGCTATATACTCTCCCGCATCCCAAACACTTGCGGTGGGTTCGACGGTAAGACCAAAGGTCAAAAGGGCTATACCAAATACGCCCCAACCAAAACTTCGGTTCCACAATTGAAAAGTGCTGATCGACATGTATAATTTTGTTTCACGAATGTATGAATTATATAAAAAAATAAGCCTCTTACCCTTGAATTTAGTTTAGTGTATTTTTAAATCGATTTGTTTGGCAACAAAAAACTTTAATTTAAATTTGCAAAACATTTATGATGGCCTATGGTGTAACTGGCAACACGTCTGATTTTGGTTCAGAAGAGTCTAGGTTCGAGCCCTAGTAGGCCAACAGTAAAATTAAAGG
>JAACDY010000013.1 GCA_009936675.1 Bacteroidota bacterium | reverse complement strand
TTGACCCCAGCTTGGCTGGCTTCATACAGTTTATCCACCAAAGGATAATTTGTAATATTATTCAGTTTGAGGGAAATTCCGGAAGGAAGTCCCTTTTTGTGATTTTGAATTTCGTTATCGATCAGCTTGGATATAACGGAGGCGGTATAGTGAGGGGAAACGATCAAGTGTTTGTACTTCTTGATTTTATAACTCACCTCAAGGAAATTAAAGACTTTATTAACCTCTTTTAATATTTTTTGATTGGAGGTAAATAGGGTGTAATCGGTATAAATCTTGGCCGTGGATTCATTGAAATTTCCTGTACTGACAAAACCGTATCGTCTATTTTTCTTATCGTGTTCTCTTTCGATAACACATATTTTGGAGTGGACTTTTAGTCCGGGAATCCCAAAAATCAGTTGTACACCTGCGGCTTCGAGCTGTTCTGCAAAATTGATATTGTTTTCTTCATCAAATCGAGCCTGAAGTTCGATTTGTACCAATACTTTTTTACCGTTTTTTGCCGCATTGATCAAGGCACTGGCTATATGGGAGGCCTTGGATAATCGGTAGATGGTGATTTTTATCGATTTGACCTTGGGGTCTAATGCCGCTTCCCTCAGAAACTTGTTGACATAAGAAAAGTCCTGATAGGGTGCATAAAGCAAATAATCTTTTTGATCAATCGCATCCAGTATATTTTCCTCCAAACTGAGCCCTGGTAAGGGTAGTGGTGGGAAAGAAGAATACGACAAATCTGGGCGATCCAGACTGGGGAAATCCATATAATCCCTGCGCTGGTGGTACTTTCCTCCGGGAATGAGACTGTCGGTAGAAGCAATGTTGAGTTTTTCCATCACAAAGCGAAGAGTTTGTTTTGGAATTTCTTTGTCATAAACCAGTCTGACAGGATCACTGATCATTCGATCTTTTACACTGAGGGTTATTTTTTCGACATAACTGATGGATACATCTTCTTCTAAATCCAATTCGGCATCACGGGTAATTTTTACCATATGCGCCTGAATACTTTTATAGTTGAAAAAGCTGAAGATCATATGAAAATGGTAGCGAATCAAATCGTCCAACATCATTATGTATTGCTTCCCATCGCTGTTCTTGGGCAATACCACAAACCTTTTGGTATCTTTGGGCATCTCGATCAGCGCATATATGTTTTGCGCTTCCGATGACTTATCCAAGGTCATGGTTACGATCAAAAAAGCTTTATTGGTAGACAAATCTTGATCCCTGTTTTGGGATAAAATGATGGTCACCAAAGCAGGATTAACATTTTGAATAAAATAATTTTTTAGAAAATCTTCCTGCTCGGGTTTTACCTCATTTTGATCGATAAAAAAGATATTTTCCCGCTCCATCTCTTTATAGATACCGTTGAGGATTTTGAGACTTTCGTCCTGAAGATCAATTACCTTATTGGTGATTTCTTTAAGCAAAGCCTCAGCACTTCTCCCTGCAAAAACCCTTTTACCCGTTTTACTGGATTGAGCAATTCGCTTAACCGTCGCATATCGCACCTGGAAAAACTCATCTAAATTGTTGGAGAAAATGCCCAAAAAGCGGAGGCGTTCCAAAAGGGGTACATTTTCATCATTGGCCTCTTGTAAAACACGAGCGTTGAAGTCGAGCCAACTGATTTCTCTATTGATGTATTGAGGAGCTGTACTCATATGTTTCAAATATTATTTTTTTTCTGACCCAATACAACCTCACCCTTATGTAGATTGCTCCACTGATCTCCATCAAACCTGATCTGCGCACATCCTGCAGTCCTCAGATGATTGATACCTGCATCGGAAAAATGATTGATCACCTCGGTGAAAGCCGGATTGTGTCCTACCAAAACCACCTTAGTCCACTGGTCATCCAAAGCATATACATAGTCTATGACGCTAAAGCCTGAAAAAGTATAAAGTGAGTAGTCAATCTTCAGTTTTTCCAACGGAAGATTCAATTCACGAAAGACGATCATGGCGGTGTGAAGGGCCCTGATGGCCGGACTGGAAATGATGATCTCTGCTTTCGCAAAAAAATCACTCTTTTGATGAGATATCTTTTGGATTCTCTCAATACCATCTGGAGAAAGCGGCCTGTTGATGTCATCAACCGAATAAGCCCTATTGGATTTGGCATGCCTTAAGATGACAAGTTCTTTCATGGGTTAGGGAGCTAATCTTTTTACTTTCCAATCAATACCATCCAAATAACAACTAATTCTGTCGTGCAGGCGATTGGGACGACCTTGCCAAAATTCTATTTCACGGGGTCGTACCAATATTCCTCCCCAATGATCTGGACGGGGAATTTCTGTTTTTTCAAACTTTTTTTCTAAACTTGACTGCAAGTCTTCCAAAAATTTTCGATCTGGAATGACTTTACTTTGGGGAGAGACATGGGCTCCTAATTGGCTTCCCCTTGGACGGGAATCAAAATATTGATCGGATTTGTTTTCAGACAATTTTTCGGCTTCTCCTTTGATGATAATTTGACGCTCCAAATTGGGCCAATAGAATGATAATCCAACTTTGGGATGTTTTAACAGGGATTTTCCCTTCTCACTATTGTAGTTGGTAAAAAACACAAATCCCTCCTCAGAAAAATCCTTGAGCAGTACCACTCTGGCACGGGGAAAACCATCATCGCCTAGGGTGGTGAGACTCATCGCATTGGCCTCATCAATGCCATCAGCCTCTTTGGCCTCATAAAACCAAGTTTGAAAAAACTGTAAGGGATTGTCCTTAACGTGATGGAGGTCTAAGGTTCCTTTGTCGTATGATTTCCGTAAATCAGCTAACCTAGGTTTTGTCTCTCTACTGCTCATACAGCAAATTTACGATTAATCCCTCAGACTAAATGTCAAATGTTTTACCATCTGCAGCCAACTCGACTGCATCAAAAAAGGGAGCGGCCTCAGTTAAAAATCCACTTTTGTCACGGTATCGTGAAGAGAAATGACCCAAAACCAAACGTTTAACTTTTGCCAATTGAGCAATTTTTGCCGCCTGTGCTGCAGTACTGTGTTTGGTCTTTTCAGCCAAATTTTCGTGGGCATCTAGGAAAGTGGCTTCGTGGTAAAGCAAATCTACTCCTTCAACCAAGTGGACTACAGACTCATTATAGGCCGTATCACTACAAAATGCATAACGCTTAATGGGTTTGGGATTCAAGGTAACCTTATTGTTTTGGACTAGGGATCCATCCTCCAAAATCAAATCCTTTCCAAGTTTAAGACGCTGAAAATCGTAATGCGGAATGTCGTAGTTTTTTATTTTTTCTTTGTCCAATCTTCTCAATCCGGGCTTTTCCTCAAACAAAAATCCATTGGTATAAACACGATGATCGAGTGGAAGAGTGTGAACCCTAAGTGTATCATCTTCGAAAATGAGTGTAGATTCATTTTCCTCCAATTCGTGGAAAAACAAATTGTAATTCGTCCAAGAATTGGCCAGTTTAAGCTGAAGTGTAAGGACTTCCTTTATCCCTTTGGGCCCATAAACATGAAGATCGGCTGTCCTACCCAGCAATCTGAATGTACTGACCAAACCAACCAAGCCATAAAAGTGATCTCCATGGAGATGAGAGATAAAAATATGTTTGATTCTAGAGAACTTAATTTTTTGATTCCGCAGTTGAATCTGAGTTCCTTCCCCACAGTCAATTAAAAAAAGATGGTCTTTGACCTCCAAAACTTGAGAGGTGGTATGGGCGTTTTCTAGGGGAGTTGCAGAATGACAGCCTAAAATTGTTAGTTTCATAACGATAGCCCGAGATCTCTTTGAATTTGCTCCATCTGAATGTAATCCTCAGCCTCGATCAGGGTTGGAACGATATTTAGCAATGCTATGTTGGCGATGGTTGGAATCTCTTTTAGGACAACAACCAGGCAAAATCCGTGGGTGGCAATTTTTTGGTTGATTTGGTGAAGGGAGGATTTAATATTTTCGTCTATTGTTTCGAAGGATAATAAATCAATAATTAGATCCGAGGTAAAGTTGGAGGATAACAGCTCAGAATCAAATGCATCCTCTAGGCTATTATCAGGCTTTAGATACAAATGGGTATCCTTTTTTTCTGAGATCATGTGGACGGGATATTGAGTTTGGCAACCAGCAGATAAATAATGGCCATTCTAATAGCAACACCATTTTCAACTTGATCAAGTATGATAGCGTTTTTGGAATCGGCCACATCAGAAGTGATTTCCACTCCACGATTGATCGGGCCAGGATGTAACAAAACGATTTCCTTTTTAAGGCTTGCCAATTTTTGGGCGTTTAGACCATAAAGTTGGGCATATTCACGGGTAGAAGGAAAATAATTTAAATCCATTCTTTCATTTTGAACCCGGAGCATATTGACAGCATCACACCATTTTAGGGTTTGCATCAAATCTGTACTAACACTAACTCCAAGTGCATCAATATGCTTTGGAATCAATGATTTAGGGCCACAAATTTGCACTTCTGCCCCCAACATTTTCAAGGCATAAATGTTTGATAAGGCCACCCTAGAGTGGAGGATATCTCCCACAATAGCAATTTTTTTACCCTTCAGATCTCCCAGTTTTTCTTTGATATAATAGGCGTCCAATAGGGCTTGGGAAGGATGTTCATGAGTACCGTCTCCAGCATTGATAATACAGGCATCTACATTTTTGGAGAGAAACAAAGCGGCTCCCGGATTGGGATGTCGCATTACCACTACATCTACCTTCATGGCCAAAATATTGTTGACCGTATCTATCAAGGTTTCTCCTTTTTTGACAGAAGATTGGGAGGCGGAAAAATTAATCACATCAGCACTCAATCGCTTTTCAGCCAACTGGAAGGAAAGCTTGGTACGGGTACTATTTTCAAAAAATAAATTGGCAATAGTGATATCTCTCAGACTGGGTACTTTCTTGATGGGACGGTTGATCACCTCTTTGAAATGGTCAGCCGTTTTAAAAATCAACTGAATATCCTCTTCATTCAGGTATTTGATGCCCAATAAATGATCGACACTTAGCTGTTCCATATCCTATCTTTTTTCAATGAAAACGGTGTCTTCTTTTGATTGTTCTTTCCATTGTACCCTGACCTTATCCCCTTCCAAAGCATCGACCTGAACCCCTGTATAATCTGGCTGAATGGGGAGATCGCGACTGAATCTACGGTCAATCAAAACCAAGAGCTGAATGTCTTTGGGACGACCATAGTGATCTAGGGCCGTTAGAGCAGCTCTGATGCTCCTTCCCGTGTATAATACGTCGTCTATGATAACAACAGATTTTCCCTCTATGGTCAACTCCATTTCGGAAGATGAAGGGGAGAGCGTTTTGTCAAATCGTCTAAAATCATCTCTAAAAAAAGTAATGTCTAGTTTTCCGTTGATGACTTTTTGGAGACCGTAGTCATTTTCCAACCGTTCTACCAAACGGTGGAGCAAGTGAATCCCTCTGGGCTGTAAACCCACCAAAACTACTTCATCAAAATCATTGAATTTTTCGATCAACTGGCTGGCCAGTCGTTTGAGAATGATCTCTATTTTTTTATGAGACAGCAGTACTCTGGGAGACATTAGGAACTATTGATTGCACAAAAGTATCATTTTTTAATGAATCCATTCAACAAAAAAACCCTTCCATAGGAAGGGTTATGACTTTAAGAATAATAATTTATCTTAACTGTTGTCTTTCATTTTCTGCTTTAAGTCTGCCAAAGCATCTAAATCACCCAATGTGGTTCTTTCAGAATTGTTTTCTTTGACTTTCTTTGCAGCCCTGTTGTAATTGAGCTTTTCTTGCTCTTTAAACAAGTTGGTATGAGAAGCGACAACGCGCTTGAACTCTCTATTAAATTCGATGATTTTAAAATCGGCTTCCTCGCCTTTGGTCAATTTAGAACCATCTTCTTTCTCCATATGTCTTTGTGGAACAAACGCAATCACATCTTCGTTAAACTTAATGGTTGCCCCTTTGTCAACGATTTCTGTGATGGCGGTTTTGTGAATAGAATCCAACGCAAACTCATCAGCATATTTATCCCAAGGGTTTTCTTGGGTTTGCTTGTGACCTAGGCTTAGTTTTCTGCCCTCTACGTCAAGCTCCAATACTACAACTTCGATTTCATCGGCCAAAGTCAAAAGTTCAGACGGACGCTTCACTTTCTTGGTCCAAGACAAATCGGAGATATAAACCAATCCATCTACTCCTTCTTCCAATTCAATAAATACTCCAAAATTGGTAAAGTTTCTGACAATTCCTTTGTGTTTGGAACCTACAGGGTATTTGGTGGTAATATCAGTCCATGGGTCAGGAGTAAGTTGTTTGATTCCCAAAGACATTTTTCGGGTTTCGCGATCCAGACTTAATAAAACGGCATCTACTTCATCACCGACATTAACAAAGTCTTGAGCAGATCTCAAATGGGTTGACCATGACATTTCAGAAACGTGGACCAATCCTTCTACACCTTCTTCTATTTCGATAAAAGCACCATAGTCGGCAATTACGACCACTTTTCCTTTAACTTGATCACCTTGTTTAAGCTCTTCACTCAATCGATCCCACGGGTGGGCGTTCAATTGTTTCAAGCCTAATTGAATTCTTGACTTATCATCATCAAAGTCAAGGATTACAACATTGAGCTTTTGATCCAACTCCAATATTTCGTTGGGGTGGTTGATTCGGCTCCAAGACAAATCTGTAATGTGAACCAATCCATCTACACCTCCAAGATCAACAAACACTCCGTAGGAAGTAATATTTTTTACTGTACCCTCCAGTACTTGTCCTTTCTCCAACTGACCAATAATCTCTTTCTTTTGCTCTTCAAGATCAGCCTCAATCAACGCCTTGTGAGAGACAACAACGTTTTTGAATTCGTGGTT
The DNA here is from genome assembly GCA_009936675.1 of Bacteroidota bacterium. Lineage (GTDB taxonomy): Bacteria > Bacteroidota > Bacteroidia > Flavobacteriales > Flavobacteriaceae > UBA8316. The sequence continues at coordinate 5,885 of JAACDY010000013.1, read as the reverse complement.
GATTTTAACCACTTTGAATTCCATGGTTTTGTCAACGTATTGATCGTAATCTCTAATAGGCTTCACATCGATTTGAGAACCAGGCAAGAAAGCTTCGATTCCAAATACATCAACGATCATTCCTCCTTTGGTACGACATTTTACAAACCCATTTACAATTTCGCCATTGTCGTGGGCATTATTAACACGATCCCAAGCCTTAATTACACGAGCTTTTCTATGTGATAGGATGAGTTGTCCTGTTTTATCTTCACGAGTATCTACGATTACCTCTACTTTGTCACCAACTTTGAGGTTGGGATTATATCTGAATTCGTTGAGCGAAATTACACCTTCTGATTTGGCGTTGATATCAATGATGGCCTCACGATCCGTCATGTGAACAATGGTTCCCTCCAACAAATCCTCGTCCGCAGTATCAACAAAGTTTTCAGCCACCAAAGCTTCAAATTCCTTCAACTGATCATCTTCGATTACATCAATACCTTCTTGGTAATTGTGCCAATTAAAGTTTTCTAAAAAATCATCCTTCTCTTCGGTCGCTGTGGCTTTTGATTTCGCAGGAGTTGCTTCTTCTGCTGGAGCAGCAGCAACTTCCTCTTGGGCAACAGTTTCCTCAACAACTTCAGGCTTCTCTACCTCGGCTTTTTTAGTAGCTGTGGTAGTTTTCTTAGCTGTAGTAGTTTTCTTAGCTGTAGTAGTTTTCTTAGCTGTAGTAGTTTTTTTGGTTGTAGTGGTTTTTTTCGCGGCAGTAGTTTTTTTTGCGGCCGCTTTTTTAGGTTCTTCAACTTTTTCTTCAGTAGTTTTTTCTGTTGAAGTGGTTTTTTTCTCAGCCATGGCTGTGATGAAATTTGTATTCTGCCCTTCGGGAAATCTAATTGAAACGACAGAAGCTGTTAACGTTATTTTCCTACTCTCTTATTTCCCTATCAATTTAAGAGTGCGCAAATTTAATAGGAATATGCTTATTAACAAATATTTAAGGATTTTATTTAGCGTCTATTTTTTCTATCAAATGAGCAAATACTTGGTTGGTTGTCACCTCAGAAGTATCAATCTCTATGGCATCGTCTGCCTTGCGAAGTGGGGCAACCTCTCTACTGCTATCGGTTTGGTCACGATGTATTAGATTATTCAACACTTCCTCAAAAGTCGTTTCTTGGCCCTGTGCTTTGAGTTCTTCATAACGCCTTTGGGCTCTGACCTCTGGTCGGGCAGTAAAAAAGAACTTGTGATCAGCATTGGGGAATACCACTGTACCAATGTCTCTGCCGTCCATCACCAAGCCATTTTCGTGAGCCATTTGACGCTGTTGAAGAAGTAAAAATTCTCTAACAACGGACAGAGCGGCAATGGTACTGACATGATCAGATACTTGGGGGAGCCTTATTTTTTGAGAAACGTTTTCACCATTAAGATATAAATCCCCTGTATCGGGCTCTAACCTCAAGCTTAGCCCTTTCAAGGCACCGTTGAATGCCTTTTGATCAAGTTCGTTGTCTTTTAAAAAACCTTTTTCTAAAGCAAAAAGGGTAACGCCTCGATACAAAGCACCAGAGTCAATAAAGGGGAGGTGGTAGTGTCTGGAGAGCATTTTGGCCAATGTACTTTTTCCAGTAGAGGCATAACCATCGATGGCAATAACTTTGCGTGAATTCAATGGACTATGATTTAAATGTTTTAGGATGCAGTACTTTTTTGGAGAGTATCGCAATATCCAGCACTTCTTTCATTTCCCTGACATAATGGAAAGTCAAGCCTTTTAAATATTTTTCATTGATTTGGTCGATATCCTTTTTGTTGTCCTGACACAAAATAATTTCTTTTATTTTAGACCTTTTAGCGGCAAGGATTTTTTCCTTGATTCCTCCCACAGGCAAAACTTTTCCCCTAAGGGTGATTTCACCTGTCATTGCCAGTTTACTTTTAACTCTTTTTTGAGTAAAAAGTGACACCAAGGAGGTGAGCATGGTAATTCCTGCACTCGGGCCATCCTTTGGGGTGGCTCCCTCTGGTACATGGATATGTACATTGTATTGATCAAAGGCAAATTGTTCCAGACCCAATAATGCTTTATTGGATTTGATAAACTCCATGGCAATCGTGGCTGACTCTTTCATTACCTTCCCCAAGTTTCCAGTAATAGAAAGTTGACCTTTTCCTTCAGAAATTGCAGACTCAATAAAGAGAATATCCCCTCCTACTGAAGTCCATGCCAAACCAGTTACAACTCCAGCCACATGATTGTTTTCGTAGAGGTCTCGGTGCACCTTTTCCGGCCCCAAAATCTCGACCAAATCATCGGGAGCGGGATTAATTTTGTAATCCTCTTCCATAGCAATGGACTTGGCAGCATATCGAACCGCCTTGGCCACTTGCTTTTCAAGACCTCTTACCCCCGACTCTCGGGTATATCCCTCGACCATTTTATCCAAAACAGCCTTATTCAAACTCAATTGTTTATTTTTTAATCCGTGTTCTTTGAGCTGCTTGGGTAATAGGTGTCTTTTGGCTATGGCAGATTTTTCCTCCAAAGTATAGCCCGAAATATTAATCATTTCCATTCGATCCCTCAGGGCTGGGTGGATGGGTGATAAGCTATTGGCGGTGGCAACAAACATAACTTTTGATAAATCGTATCCCATCTCTAGGAAATTATCGTAAAAAGCTGTGTTTTGCTCAGGATCCAACACCTCGAGCAAAGCCGCCGCTGGATCTCCTTGAACCCCTGTACTGACCTTGTCAATTTCGTCCAAAACAAAAACAGGATTCGAAGTACCTGCTTTTTTCAAACTTTGAATGATACGTCCCGGTAAGGCTCCTATGTAGGTTTTACGATGGCCTCTGATTTCGGCTTCGTCACGCATTCCCCCTAAGGAAATCCTAACATAAGATCGACCCAAGGCCTCTGCGATGGATTTCCCCAGCGAGGTTTTACCAACTCCGGGAGGGCCAAACAAACACAAAATGGGAGACTTCATATCGTTGCGAAGTTTTAAAACTGCCAAATACTCTATGATGCGTTTCTTGACGTCCTCCAACCCAAAATGGTCACGATCGAGAATCTTTTGGGCCTTCTTTAAATCGAATTTGTCCTCTGAAAATTCATTCCATGGTAAGTCTAGAAAAAGATCCAAATAATTCCGTTGAACAGAATACTCTGCCACCTGAGGATTCATGCGCTGAAGTTTGGCCAATTCTTTATCAAATTGAGCTCCAACAGTTTTGTCCCACTTTTTTTGTTTGGAACGCATCCGCATTTCTTCAACCTCTTCCTCAAAAGAAACCACTCCCAACTCCTCTTGGATGGTTTTCATCTGTTGATTGAGGTAATATTCTCTTTGCTGCTGATCCAAATCTGTCCTCACCTTGGATTGAATATCGTTTTTTAACTCTAATTTTTGATATTCTATATTCATCAGTTTGAGACATTCAATAGCACTCTCCTGAAGATCAAAAATGGACAAAACCCTTTGTTTCTCTATAACGGATAGATTCATATTGGAAGAAACAAAATTGATCAAAAAAGCATGACTTTGAATGTTCTTGATAGCAAAAGACGCTTCCGAAGGTATGTTTGGATTTTCGTGAATAATCTTTAATGCCATATCTTTTATGGAATCAATAATGGCTTTAAACTCCGAATTGTCTTTTGCTGGAAAGGTTTCCTCTACAGGCTTAATGGAGGCTTTTAAATAAGGCTCTTCTTTGGTAATGCTTTGAATCTCAAATCTTCTTTTTCCTTGAATAATTACCGTTGTATTGCCATCGGGCATTTTGAGAACCCTAAGGATTTGCGCCACTGTTCCGAGCGAATATAAATCGGAGGGGGAAGGGTTTTCTATATTTTGATCCTTTTGAGCTACTACTCCAATGATATTATCAGATTTGTTAGCATCCTTGATCAATTGAATGGATTTGTCTCTTCCTGCGGTAATGGGGATAACCACTCCCGGAAAAAGTACCGTATTTCTGAGCGGGAGTATCGCTACTTCCTTGGGTAATTCTTCATTTCTAAGTGCTTCCTCATCCTCAGTAGTAAGCAAGGGGATGAGTTCTGCCTCCGCTTCAATATCTTGAAGTGTCAAATTGTCAAATGATGTAAAACTAGATTTGGCCATATATGATTTTTCAGTCAAGTTGTCATGCAGTGTGGTCTTTATGCCCTATCATTTGCAGAAAAACACAGCTTATGAACTTTTAAAGTAATTATATTCAATTGTTATGCCAATACAGTATTTTGGATTTATTTTGCTGTACGATTGTTGGGAATACGAGACAAAAGTAAAGCCCCTGCCACAAAAAGAACAATAAAGAATAAGATTGCGTTGCGCATACTACCTGTGAACTGATCAAGGGTCCCAAACATGGCCATCCCTATAATAATCCCCACCTTTTCAGTTACATCATAAAAACTAAAAAAAGAGGTTGTGTCATCCGTCTCGGGGATCAACTTAGAATAGGTTGATCGAGACAAAGACTGTATCCCTCCCACCACCATGCCTACTCCAGCTGCTGCGACATAGAACTCCACCGGAGTTCTGATAAAAAAAGCAAAAATGCACAATACAGCCCAAATAAAATTGACAACTATCAAAGTAGAAATATTGCCAAATCTTTTGGAGGCTGCAGCAGTAGCATAGGCTCCAAAAATCGCAACAATTTGAATCAATAAAATACTAACAATCAAACCTATTGTTTTTTGTTCGGTATTTGCCCACATGATTTCCTCTTCGCCAAAATAAGTGGCAATTAAAATAACCGTTTGTAAAGCAGTACTATAGATAAAAAAGGCTGGGAGAAACTTCTTCAAAATCGGATAATCATTCAACTTATACCAAACTTTTTTCAGTTCTAAAAATCCATTCCAAAAAATATCTTTGGTGACCTTGCCTTCTTTATTGCCTTTGGGTAAGTGATAAAATGCATATTGACTGAACAAAGCCCACCAAATACCCACGGTGATAAATGAATATTTCATGGCTTTTAAGGAGGATTCAACAGGAGTACCCGTAATACCATACCAATCGGGCTGCATTACCATTGATAAATTTAAAATCAACAACAACACACTACCTATGTATCCCATTGAAAAACCTCTCGCACTGGCAAAATCTTGCTGTTCGGGATGGGCAATATCAGGTAAATAGGAGTTGTAAAAGACCAAACTGGCCCAAAAGCCAATCAGTGTCAAGAAATAAAAAAACAAACCCATGTAGATGCTGTCCAATTCAAAGAAATAAAGTCCCATACAGGAAATGGATCCAGTATAGACAAAAATTTTCATGAATCGTTTTTTGTTTCCTATATAATCCGCTATACCTGAAAGCAAAGGAGAATTGAAGGCTACAACCACAAAGGCCATCGCTGTTACAAAACTGATCAAAGCTGTATTTTTAAAATCGTATCCCAAAAATTCAATGGTACTGATGTCCTCTGATATCGAGCTATAGTAAATAGGAAAAACGGTAGAACTGATGACCAGTGGATACACGGAATTGGCCCAATCATAGGAAGCCCAAGCATTAATTAATTTGGAATTTCCTTTTTCCAACCTATTTTTTCTTTCCATTGCTTCCAAATGATAAACTGGCACAATTTATGAATTCATTTGTTTTGACCTAGGGTAATGAATTTATTTTTTAAAATCAACTACCTTTAGTTATAAATAAAATTCAATCGAGATGATGATGAAAAACCAGGTTATATTTTTAGTCACACTTGTCCTGATAAGCTGTAATGGCGTTTCCCAAGAAAAAAAATCTAGAGAGGACAAAATCTATGCGGTCGAAAAAACCGATCAAGAATGGAAGGAGGAACTTCCAAAAATGTCCTACATGGTTTTGAGAAAAGCAGCCACTGAGTATCCATTTACGGGTAAATAC
>JAACDY010000138.1 GCA_009936675.1 Bacteroidota bacterium | reverse complement strand
GGCGTATTCTTTTTCCAATTCACTTTTCTTATAAGCGTCAACAAGGTTACTCTTGCTGTTTTGTAAATCGGCTTCAACCCCATAAGGGACCAGATTTTGGATTCCATCCAAAACATGAACAATCTTTTTGGTTTTGGTGAGATTGCTCAATGTTGCACGGCGGACAAACCCAAATCGATTGCTCGAACTCCATTGGTATTTGAACGAAAGTCCCAGGTCGTGGTTGAGTTGCTCAAAAATTACAACATTTCCATACTCACTTTTATACAAGTTTGTTTCGGTATTGTAGACCGAGTCGGTGCGTACTGAAAAGGGCTCCCATAGAAAAGATTCTCCGTCTTGGTCAACACGTAGGATCGTTTTACTACCTGTGGTTTCTGAGGTTTCTAAAATTTTATCCACGGTATAGTAGGGAAACAGTGCTTGGTTACAATCTTTTCTTCCTGCTGAAAGACCGCCATTACTTCCGATAAACATCCAGTGATTTGCGTCACTAACAATGCTCATAAAAAATGGTGGCATATTGTCAACGTTGCTAATTTTAAAAAACCAGTCTCTTTCTATTTTTATCAGTTCCCCCTCAGGTTCATGTGGGTTTGTTTGTCTTAAATTTTGTCCAATATGCATACTTTCTTTTGCAATTGTTTTTTGATGCTTTGGTCAAGCACGATTTGTTTTTATTTTTTTACTTGAAATGGAATATTTGCTGTAGCAACATGGTTTTTGTTGTCATGTATGTAAACAAAAACACGGTATTGCCCCTCCTCATCTGGAATGGTAAAGGTGATTTCTCCATTTTGATCAATTGTGTTTTTCCATTGCACAGTAGGAGGTTTCTCTTCGTGGTCGCCCCCGTCTTTAAGGTCTGTACTTTCATGTAAGATTTCGAAAGAGTAGGTTAGGGCATCATGATTCGGGTCATTTGCAATGACTTTTGCATTGTAAATCCCATTGGGTTTCAAAGTTATACTTTCAGTAGCTTCTTGCTTTTCAAGCAAAAAAGACTCAATTTGTGGAGACCGATTATCGGGCCATTCACCTGTCCATAAATATTGCATCACGTCGACAGATTCTGTTGCTTCTCCAATTTCTGTAAATACCCCATACCAAGTTGGCGTTCTCTCTTGTTTTTGACCCCACAAAAATACATATGATCCTAGACATAATGTTGTATCGATATGCATACTTTTCATGTAGCGATTCTTATAATTTTTTGCCTTTATGGTGCTGTTTTCTTCAATAGTTGCTCCCCAGCTTGTTTTCGGCACCTCCCAATGCCCTGTGGCGCCCCATTCTGTAACAATGTAGGGTTTGTTCCAACCATAAGAACGCACTTGTCGTGGAAGTCTACCCAGCTCTCCATAGACCTGAAAAGACAACAAGTCCAAGTCTGGAGCACGTTTTTTGATTTGATCGATTTCCCGTTTTGAAATGCCAGCAAGTGTGGTTGTAGTTGGATGATTTGGGTCTATTTGATGAATCATTTTTGAAATATCATTGACCGCGTCCCAAACTTTATAATTGGTGTAGCGCAAATTGAGTTCGTTCCCAATTGCCCAAATCAATAGAGCAGGATGGTCTTTAAGAGCCATAACCTCTTTCTTGATTCTTTCAAGTTGATTTGCTACAGCTTGCTCATCATTATAGTCAAAACCGTGACGTTCACGCGCCACTTCGATGCCCATGGTTACCATCAAACCATATTTGTGGGCTTCGTCTAAAACTTCAAGTGCTGTATTCTTGCCATTATCTGTTCGCCATGTTCGAAAAGAATTTCCTTTATATTTTGCAAGAGACGGTATGCTTCCAAATTCCAGACCCGCACCATTGATATAAAATGGTTCGCCATCGACTTCAAGAGAATACTTTCCATTGGTATGTACGATTGACACTTTTACAGGCTGATCCATATTTTGATAATGTACAGGTGGATTAAATGCTTTTAAAGAGAATATAAAAAGCAACCCCACAATTAAAAACTTGATTTTATTCATTTTATTCTTAAAGTTTAAGCCTTTGAATTGACCAATTCATTTTCAAGTTGCTCTAAAGATTTTCCTTTGGTTTCAGGAAGGATTTTAATAAACAAAAACACCCCTACTGTAGCGATTAAACCATAGATGAAGAAAGTTAACGCGCTTCCCAAGTTTGAAATTTCCCAAGGAAAGATTTGTTGGATTAGCCAACTGGAAAAGGAGTTGATAAAACCAATCACCCCAATGGCTAATCCACGATAACGATTCGGAAAAATTTCGGAGAGCATCACCCACATTACTGGCCCTAAGGAAAACGCAAAACAAGCGATAAATCCGAGAATCCCGATGAGAACAAGCGTTGCATTCATATCAATAGCAGCTTCTAGGATGGCTCCTTCATTAAGGGCATAGACTTGGTTTCCAATTGCCTCTTTGATGTCATTTTTAAAGGTTACGTCGCTGTCGTAGGTAACATCTTGAAATTCTGCTAGTTTATAAATGTCAATATTTTCAAAAGAATTGATTTCAGCAGCGGAAAGCTGGTAAGTTGCCTGGTTGAAACTGTATGCACATAACAACAAGCTCACAGCAATTCCTGACATCCCAACCAAAAGAAGCGGACGTCTTCCCATTCGGTCAATCAGGTATATGGCAATGAGTGTAAAAACTACCGTTGTAAAGCTCAGTAATATACCAGAAGAAAAAGCGGCATCTGTACCAATTCCAGTTTGTTTAAATATAGACGTGGCATAAAAATATATCGCATTAATCCCTGTAACCTGTTGTAGAATTCCCAAGGTGATTCCAACAATCATGATGAATCGTAAAGCTGGCGCAAAGAGCTCTCGAATAGAAACTGCTTTTGAAATCTCACTCTCTTCAATATTTTTTTCTATCGAATGGACCTCAACTTTTGCTTGCTCTGACCCATGAATACGCTCCAAGACATGCTTGGCCTGGTCGACACGATTTTTAGTGTAGAGCCATCGTGGACTTTTTGGTACAAAAAATAAAAGTCCAAAATAAAAGATTGCAGGGAAAAACTCAACACCCGACATCCATCTCCAAACATTTTCATCGGAGAGAACTTCACTTCCCGATACATTGTATTGGTTAAAATAATAATTGCTCAAGAAGGCAGCAAAAAAGCCCAATACGATATTGAGCTGCTGAATGGAAACGAGTTTCCCTCGATTTTC
>JAACDY010000137.1 GCA_009936675.1 Bacteroidota bacterium | reverse complement strand
GTATTGGCAATTTCGGCATAGGCATTTTGGGATACCTCATCGGTAAGCAAATTGATGCTGGCGCCGAAGGCCCCGGAACCATTGGTAGAAGTCCCTACCCCTCTTTGTATCTGCAAGGAGGATACGGAGGAGGTAAAATCGGGCATGTTCACCCAATAAACCCCTTGGCTTTCGGAATCATTGTAGGGAATCCCATTGATGGTCACATTGACACGGGTAGCATCGCTGCCCCGCACTCTAATTCCGGTATAACCGATTCCCGCTCCGGCATCACTGGTGGTGACCACCCCAGGCAGATAATTGAGCATGATGGGCAGGTCTTGTCCCAGGTTTCTAGAAGCCAGTTCCTCCTTGTCCACATTACTGAAGGAAAATGGCTGATCTTCATCGACTCGCAGTCCGGCCAGTTTGACCTCTTCTAATTGAATTTCTGGAATGCTGTCTTGGACAACAGTGGTTTGAGCAAGCGATGGCGTTAGAAAGATCATCGCTAAAAAGCTTAAGTAAATCGTTTTCATCCGAATAGTTTTATTCGAATAAAAGGGGTGATTATTCTTAGTGTTAAATGTTAATTAAAAATCCCTTGGCAGCATTACCCGCCCAGGTTCAATGGGTATGATCTCAGCCTGCCAATGGCAGGCACCCCTTCGAGATATGATGCAAAGATAGGTGAAGGAAGGAATAATAAAAAGCGAGTCTAAACTTTTTTTAATAATGGATCAATAGAGGCTATGGCTTTTTTCAATCGTGTGATTTGATTGCCTTCCAAGACAATATATTGTTCTCGAAGATCGTCCAAAGCCCTTTGGGAATGATCAAACATCAACTGACGATCATCTGGACGATCTCTTAAATCGTCTTTTTTCCAAGGGACATCGATTCCCGTTAGGAGATAGAGGTCATATTTAAATTTTTTGGAATACTCCATAATAGCAGGATCGCAATAACCGTCAAAGTGGGTTTCAGACCATACCTTTGTGACCACCACATTGGTGTCGCAGAATAAGAGCTTGTTGGCTTTGATCGCTTTCTGGTTTTCGCTTTCCAATTGTCCCTTTACAATAATAGGTAAATCCTCTATGGTGCAAACCGCTTGATGTTGATCCCATTTTTTTTGGAGGTAATCTCTGGCGTATTCCTCCACCCATTGGGTCTGATAGTGTTTGGCCAAAGCTTTGGCCAAGGTGGTTTTGCCTGTAGATTCAGGGCCGTAAAGTACTACCCTAAGGATAGGGGAGGTGACTTGTCTAAGATCTTTTTCCATGAACGATAGCCATAGATGGCAATAAGGGTAAAGATAATGTATTGAAAACTGGTCAGGGTAAGTCCCTTAAAGAAATAGAGGGGTATGGAGATGATATCCCCCACGATCCAAAAAAGCCAATGTTCTATCTTTCGCCGGGCCATCAAACCCATGCCCACAAAAAATATGGCGGTCGTGAAAGTATCCACATAAGCTGTCCAATCCTTCCATTTATCAAAAGCTTGATAAACCCAAAATACAAACAAAATACTTGCCACAAAAAGCAGCACAGCGGTTTTGACTTCTTTTTTGGATGTTGTAGTGATGGGGTGGACAATAACCTCCTCCTCTTTTTTTGACCAATAGTACCAGCCATAGACGCTCATCACAAAATAGTAAGCGTTGATGATCATGTCGCCCAATAAGGCCCATTTAAGCAATAGATAAACAAAAATGGCGGTGGAAATCATACCAGTGGGATAGACCCAAACGGTATTTTTTTTGGCATACCAAACACTGAGTAATCCAAAAAGGATTCCGATCAGTTCGAGGACAATGTCAATGGTGGCATAGCCACTGTACTGCCCGAATAAAAACTCAAAAATTGGGTACATAAGCGCTGCGGTCTCCTTTGATGATTTTCATGTTGAGCACTACCGAAGGTTCATTCTCAAAACTTTCCTTAACCGCTTTTTGAAGGGCAGACATCAAGGCGTCGTATTCCCCATAGACTTGGGTACTCATGGGGTTTTCCATAACCTTAAATCCCAGTGATCTGAGTTTAATGATAAAATTCTTGATGGCGATTTTATAATTGTCATTGAGGGGGAGTAGGGTCAATTCTACAGAAATTTTCATAGGTTTATTTTTTTGGCGTAGCCAAAGTGCCACAGTACGCCTTTTCGATGATAAAATTAAGAGAAAAATTGAGGGTTTTATCTGAAATTAAAACTTTTGCATGCCCTTGGGGGTCACCCCATTCAAAAGGGGCAACGATGAGTTGCTCTGAAAAAATGATTCCTTTCTTTTTCAGGGCTTTGTACAAAGCCTCCTTAGCCGTCCAAATCAGGGTAAGTTTTTCAATTATTCCCTCACCTTGGAGGGCAAAGCTTTCTTGATCATGTAAAAAACGAGTCGCGATGCGCTCAATCTTGGGTCTAAAAATTTCCAAGTCAATCCCTAGAGGTTTGTTCCCCAAAGCGATTCCGGCAAGGTTTTTCGTATGAGAAATGGAAAGCTGCTGACCCGATTCCAAAAGAGGAATACCGTAGGGGTCGTGATACAAAGTCTCAGGGGAAAGCCCCGCTTCCATAAGCAGCCTTCGGGAAGCCATAAACTGTTTTTGATGGGAGACGATCTTTCGGTTTTGGAATCTGATTTCGTCCGCTTTAGACAGTTTGAGGTTTTTTTTAAGTACTTCCAAAGGTTCTTCAATATTCCAGATCAAAATCTGGGTTTTCTCGTCAATATTGACCCTTTGTTTTAGTGGCATTTGATATTGAAATTAAAGTGCGTACTTTTGCTGAAAATTGACAATAAATATACAACTATGGGAACGAAAACAGCATCTACTTATTTGCCCTATAAAGTAAAGGACATGTCCTTGGCTGAATTTGGGAGAAGAGAAATACATCTGGCTGAAGCAGAAATGCCAGGCTTGATGGCTTTGAGAAAAGAATACGGTGAAAGTCAACCTCTGAAAGGAGCCCGGATCGCTGGATGTCTTCACATGACCATTCAAACGGCTGTGTTGATCGAAACACTAACTGCTTTAGGAGCCGAGGTAACTTGGAGTTCCTGTAATATTTTCTCAACCCAAGACCATGCTGCTGCAGCCATCGCTGCTGCAGGAATCCCTGTCTATGCATGGAAGGGAATGAATGAGGAAGAATTTGACTGGTGTATCGAGCAGACCCTGTTTTTTGGTGAAGAGCGCGAACCCCTCAATATGATACTAGACGACGGTGGAGACTTGACCAATTTGGTTTTGGATCACTATCCCGAGTTGGTGAAAAACATCAAAGGTTTATCTGAAGAAACGACCACAGGTGTTCATCGTCTTTACGAAAGGATGAAAAATGGAACCCTACCCCTACCGGCGATCAACGTAAATGACTCGGTAACCAAGTCTAAATTCGACAACAAATACGGTTGTAAAGAAAGTGCCGTAGATGCCATCCGACGGGCCACTGACGTAATGTTGGCTGGGAAAAGAGTAGTCGTAGCTGGATATGGAGATGTAGGAAAAGGAACTGCCGCCTCTTTTAGAGGTGCAGGAGCGATCGTTACCGTTACCGAAATCGATCCTATTTGTGCACTGCAAGCCGCTATGGACGGCTATGAAGTGAAAAAATTGTCTAAGGTCATCGCTAATGCTGATATCGTTATCACCGCTACGGGTAATAAAGACATTCTGAGAAAAGAATACTTTTTGGCGCTTAAGGACAAAGCCATCGTATGTAATATAGGACACTTTGATAACGAAATCGATATGGCATGGCTCAACGATAGTTATGGCCATACCAAGGTGGAGATCAAACCACAAGTTGACCTTTATACGCTTGAGGAAGGAAAAGAATTAATCGTTTTGGCAGAAGGCCGATTGGTCAATTTGGGTTGTGCTACAGGTCATCCCAGCTTTGTGATGAGTAATTCCTTTACCAACCAGACCTTGGCGCAAATCGAGTTGTGGAATCAGTCCGAAAAGTATGAGAATAAGGTTTATATGTTGCCCAAGCACTTGGATGAGAAGGTAGCCGCCCTTCATTTGGAGCATTTGGGAGTGGAGCTGGACGATCTATCGGAAGATCAAGCGTCCTATATAGGGGTGACGGTCAAAGGGCCTTTTAAACCAGAATATTATCGTTATTAGTTGGAGAAATTAATGACCAACAAAAAACCCGCCTATTGGCGGGTTTTTTATGAAGTCAACTTTCAATTAAGCTTCAAAAGGCTCAATAGAAACGTATGATTTGTTGTCTCTCTTTTTGGTGAATTTCACCAATCCATCCACTTTGGCATGAAGGGTGTGGTCTTTACCGAGGTAAACATTTTCTCCGGGATTGTGAGCCGTTCCACGTTGACGAACGATGATGTTACCCGCTCTGGCGGCTTGGCCCCCAAAAATCTTAACGCCTAAGCGTTTCGATTCTGATTCTCTTCCGTTTTTGGAACTCCCTACTCCTTTTTTATGTGCCATTTTGTTATTTTTTTAGGGTGATTTT
>JAACDY010000136.1 GCA_009936675.1 Bacteroidota bacterium | reverse complement strand
TTGTCTTATTTGTAGGAACGTGTTTTTACTTCAATTTCTTCATACTTCAATGCTTCCTTGTGAAGCTTGGCCTTGGAGGGTTCACCTCGGTATTCCCATGCAGAAACAAAGGTGAATTTTTTGTCATCCCGCATTGCCTCTCCCTCGGGAGTTTGAGATTCTTCTCTAAAGTGACCTCCGCAAGACTCGGTTCTTTCCAAAGCATCTTTGGCAAACAACTCTCCTAATTCAAGGAAATCCGCTACCCTTCCGGCCTTGGCCAGCTGCTCGTTGAACTCCTCTGATCCTCCGGGTACGTTTACGTTTTTATAAAAATCTTCTCTCAATGCTTTGATCTCGCTGATGGCCTCTTTTAGACCTTTTTGGTTCCTGGACATACCGCATTTGTCCCACATGATTTTCCCCAATTTTTTGTGGTAATAATCCACGGAGTGTTTACCATCGTTATTGATAAAAGCCTCCAATTGGGCTTTGACCTCTTTTTCGGCGGCATCAAACTCGGGGGAGTCTGTGGGTATGGGTCCTGTTCTGATGTCATCGGACAAATAATCCCCTATGGTGTAGGGCAAAACGAAATAACCGTCGGCCAGGCCTTGCATCAATGCCGAAGCACCCAATCGATTGGCACCATGGTCGGAGAAATTGGCTTCTCCGATGGCGTAGCAACCCGGTATGGAAGTCATCAGATTGTAATCCACCCAAACGCCGCCCATGGTATAGTGAACCGCAGGGTAAATCATCATGGGTGTTTCGTAGGGGTCTTGATCTACAATTTTTTCATACATCTGAAAGAGGTTGCCATACTTGGCGCGAACCACTTCCTGTCCTAGTTTTTTGACCAATGCGGCATTGTTTTCGTCCAATCCTTTGACGTGTGCTTGTTCTTTTCCGTAACGAGTAATGGCGGCCGCAAAATCCAAATAAACCGCCTCTCCGGTTTTATTGACTCCATAGCCAGCGTCACAGCGTTCTTTGGCTGCTCGGGAAGCCACATCCCTTGGTACTAAGTTTCCAAAAGCGGGGTAACGACGTTCGAGATAATAGTCACGGTCGTCCTCTGCAATATCGATGGGATGAAGTTGTCCTGCTCTGATGGCTTTGACATCTTCGAATTTTTTGGGCACCCATATCCTCCCGTCATTTCTCAATGATTCGGACATCAAGGTCAGTTTGGATTGGTGCTCGCCCGAAACGGGAATACAAGTGGGGTGTATTTGAGTAAAACAGGGATTGGCAAAATGCGCTCCGCGTTTGTGAATTTTCCAAGAAGCAGAAACATTGCTTCCCATTGCATTGGTGGATAGAAAGAAGACATTCCCATATCCACCAGAGGCGATGACCACCGCATGAGCGCTGTGTCTTTCAATTTCGCCATTGACCAAATTTCGGGTAATGATCCCACGGGCTTTTCCATCGACCAAAACCAAATCCATCATTTCGTGGCGGTTGTACATTTTTATTTTTCCCCGGCCAATTTGTCGATTCATCGCGGAATAGGCTCCCAGCAACAACTGCTGACCAGTTTGTCCTTTGGCATAAAAAGTTCTGGAAACCAAAACCCCTCCAAAGGAACGATTGTCCAACAAACCTCCATAGTCTCTGGCAAAGGGAACTCCTTGGGCAACACATTGATCAATGATATTGGTCGATACCTCCGCCAAACGATAGACATTGGATTCTCTGGAGCGATAATCGCCCCCCTTGACGGTATCGTAAAAAAGTCGATAGGTAGAATCCCCATCTCCTTGGTAATTTTTTGCAGCATTGATTCCTCCTTGGGCAGCAATTGAATGCGCTCTACGGGGAGAATCCTGGAAACAAAATGTCTTTACATTATAACCCAACTCGGCCAAGGTTGCAGAGGCAGAAGCTCCTGCCAAACCTGTACCCACCACAATGACATCGATTAAACGCTTATTGGCTGGACTGACAAGATTGATATTACTCTTGTGATTGGTCCATTTTTCGGACAAACTTCCCTGGGGTATTTTTGAATCTAACTTTGCCATTTGATTATCCGTTTAGATGGTGAAAAATTGCAATGAAAATAAAGCCCGCTGGTATGAGCAACGAAAAAGCAACCGTAAATAATTTGATGCCGATGGTGTATTTATTGTTCCATCCTACCGATTGAAACGACGAGGAAAATCCATGAAAAAGGTGCAATGATAGAAAGACAAATGACAATGCGTAAATGGCTACCCTCCCCGGATTGTGAAATTTATGAACCAGTTCACCGTAATAGCGATTTGGGTCTTCTGGAAGAAATTCAACATATTTATAATTGATTTCTGGCAACCAAAAATCATAAAAGTGCAATCCCAAAAAAGACAGTACTACGATTCCCGATAGGATCATGTTTCTGGATACCCAACTGGAATTGGCCGAACCTTTGAAAGAATCATATTTTACAGAGCGAGATTTAGAATTTTTAAACTCTAAAACAAAACCCATAATGAAGTGAAAAACCACTCCAAATATCAAAACGGGTTGTAAAACAAACTGTACTACAGGATTGTTACCCATAAAGTGAGATAGGACATTAAACGTTTTTTCGCTAAAAACCGAAGTTATGTTAATGGTAAAGTGCTGTCCCAAAAAGAGTATTAGGAAAAGCCCCGACAAGGCCATGGCTACCTTTCTGGCGATGGTAGTTGAAATCATTAGTATTGGTTTATCATAACAAAACTAATCCATAAACGTTGAATAGAAAAGCGTTGATGCTTAAATTTTAAATGCAGTTTAACAATGTCGTTTGTGTTGAGCGTTTTTCCCTAAATGACCCCTAAAACCTCTTTTTTGTTCAACAAACTAAGGCTAAAATCCTTTCACTCTTTATAATTTTAATAATTTTGAGATTTAAAACGCTCAAAAAAACAACTGATGCGATATCGTCCTCTCTCCTCCCGACTCTATTCCAAAAATAGAGCTCATTTTATGGAGGCAATGGAGCCGGGTGGGTTAGCGGTTTTTAACTCAAACGACATCTATCCCATCAGTGCAGACAGCACCCTGCCTTTTGCACAACATCGAGACATTTTCTACCTCAGTGGAATGGATCAAGAGGAAAGTATTTTACTTTTATTTCCCGATGCACCCAAACCCGAACACAAAGAGATTCTTTTTATTAAGAAAACCAGCGAGTTGATTGCTGTTTGGGAAGGACAAAAACTCACCCAAAAACAAGCTACTGTTCTTTCTGGTATAGAAACAGTATGTTGGTTGGACGATTTTGAAATGCTGTTTGAATCATTGGCATCCGAAGCTAAGACTTTCTATTTTAACACCAACGAACATTATAGGGCCAAGGTGGAAACCCAAACCCGAGAGGATCGATTTATCAAATGGGCTAAAGCCAAGTTTCCCAACCATCCCACCGAAAAAAGCAACTTTATTTTACAAAAGTTGAGGTCAATCAAAGATGTTGAAGAAATAGACCAAATTAAAAACGCCATTGACATCACAGAAAAAGGCTTTCGAAGGGTTTTGCCCTTTATCAAACCAGGAGTTTGGGAGTTTGAAATTGAAGCGGAATACGCCCATGAATTTCTGAAAAACAGATCTGATGGATTTGCCTATACCCCCATCATTGCCTCGGGAAAAAACTGCAATGTCTTGCATTACGTTGACAACAACGCACAATGTCAAACGGGAGATTTGATCCTTATGGATGTTGGAGCAGCCTATGGTAATTATGCCAGCGACATGACCCGAACGGTTCCAGTATCGGGCAAGTTTACTCCTCGACAACGAGCCGTTTACGAAGCGGTCTTACGCGTGGAAGAAGCTGCCATGCAACTGCTCATCCCAGGAATATTAATCAAAGAATACCACCAAGAGGTGGGTCAAATAATGACCGATGAGTTAATCCAACTTGGACTATTGGATCAAACAATGGTCAAAAATCAAGACCCCGAAAAACCGGCCTACAAAAAATATTTTATGCATGGCACCTCTCATCACTTGGGTTTGGATACCCACGATTATGGATTGGTTGATCAGCCATTACAAGCCAATATGGTGCTCACCGTAGAACCTGGAATTTACATTCCTGAAGAAGGTTTTGGTATTCGGATTGAAGATGATGTGGTCACTCAAGAAAGCGGTCCCCCGATCAATTTGATGAAAAACATTCCCAAAGCGGCTGACGAAATTGAACAATTGATGCAACAAGGTTAGGTCTTTAAATATCAACCAATTGTTTTAGAGGAATTTCTAAGCCCTTGGAAATTCTCAAAAGGGTTTTGAAAGTTGGGTTGGTTTTGCCCAATTCAATTCTTCTTACGGCTGACTCTTCCATCTCTGCAAGGTCTGATAAATGGGACTGTGTGAGCCCCTTCTCTTTTCTGAAAAAAGAAATTCTTTTACCCAGTTGCTTAATCAAAACTTTCTCAGAATCTTCCACTTTTTAAACTTAATTGACATTAAACTAAGTTTTGTAGTAAGATTTTAACAGAACATATATGTTCTGTTGGGAGAAAATTACTATATTGCGATGTGATGGATTCGGATTATCATCGCAGTGGCTCAACAACCACACCCTCTCCCGCAGTCTTGATCGGTTGCGGGTTTGTTTTTAGGTCTAAACTTTCGAATCAGATAATATAGGGACCACAATCCCAAAAAAATTGCTATTATGTATTGTAAGACCTCCATTATTTTAAAATTTGATAAGCCATCAATGCTGAAAGGTAAGCAATAACAGTCATAGAAAAAAGTTGAATACTGGGCCATTTCCAGCTGTTGGTTTCTTTTTTGACAATGGCCAATGTACTCATGCATTGCATCGCAAAAGCATAAAAAAGCATTAAAGAAATTCCCGCAGGCAAATTGAACAAACGGCTTCCATCGTTTCGAATCTCTCCTGCCATTCTTATTTTTATCGTCTCTTCCGCATCACTCTCTACACTGTAGATGGTGGCTAATGTCCCAACAAAAACCTCTCGTGCTGCAAAAGAACTGATCAAAGCAATTCCAATTTTCCAGTCATATCCCAAAGGAAGAATCAATGGTTCGATCGTTTTGCCCAATATCCCGATGTAGGAATTTTCCAATTTGAAGGAAGCTATTTTGTTCTCTAATTCCAATCCATTTATGGCTTCATTTGCATATTGTTGGGTTACTATTTGTTCTGCATTTGAAAATTTTTCTCCTGGACCGAAAGAAGCCATAAACCAAAGTAAAATAGATATGGCCAAAATAATTTTACCGGCCTCTACCACAAAAGTTCGGGTTTTTTCCCAAACGGTAATCGCCACGTTTTTGAACAATGGGAGTTTGTAATTGGGCATTTCCACAACAAAATAAGACTTGTTGGGCGACTTGAGTAGACGGTTGAGAATAGAAGCCGAAACAATGGCCATCAAAAAACCAATCAAGTATAGCCCCATCAGGGTTAAACCTTGATAATTGATCCCTAGCAGTCGATCGTTGGGAATGACCAAAGAGATGAGAATCATGTAAACGGGCAGGCGTGCAGAACATGTGGTAAATGGAACCACCAAAATGGTGATCAATCGCTCCTTCCAATTTTCGATATTGCGGGTGGCCATCACTGCTGGAATGGCACAGGCCGTTCCAGAAATCAAAGGAACCACACTTTTTCCACTCAAACCAAATTTTCTCAAACCTCGATCCATCAAAAACACTACCCTACTCATATATCCTGTCTCTTCCAAAATGGAGATAAAAAAAAACAAAAAGGCAATTTGAGGTATAAAAATCACTATCCCCCCCAAACCTGAGATGACCCCTTCGGCGATCAGATCAGTCAATATACCCGCCGGCATCTGGGTTTTGATCCATTCGCTCATATGAGCAAAACTGCTGTCGATAAAATCCATCGGTACACTACTCCAATCGAAAATGGCTTGGAAAATGGTCAGTAAAATCAGAAAAAAGATGACATATCCCCAAAATTTATGAATCAATAAATTATCCAATTTGCTCCTCAAATCGGTTGCCTCTTCTCGATTTACACTATAGGTTTCCTTAAGAATTTTATTGATAGTCTGGTAGCGTTTGATGGTTTCCCGCTGTTGTAATTTTTTGAGATAGGATTGAGGTTGGGTTTTGAACTGAGTTGTATCGGGTACTTTTTGACGTTCGAGCTTTGTAAAGTTAACATCCTGTGTAATCACCAACCACAGTTTGTAGAGCGATTGATTGGGAAAAGCTTTGGCCAGGTTTTCAAAATAATCCTGATCAATGGTGGTGGAATCCAATATCGGTAAAGTGGAGATGGATCGGTAGTCAATAAGAATTTGCTTGAGTTTTTCTACTCCCGAATTTAGTCGAGTACTGACCAAAACCACACTGGTATTAAGTTTTTCCTCCAGTTTCTCTATGTCAATTTTGATGCCTTTTCTTTGCATTTGATCGGACATATTGATCACCAAAACTGTAGGGATTTCCAAATCTTTGATTTGGGTGAACAACAGCAGATTGCGTTTGAGGTTTTCCACATCGGTTACCACTACGGCTACATCGGGAAAATCGGGGTCGTTTTTATTGAGAAGTAGTTCCACCACAACACTCTCGTCCATAGAGGAGGCATTGAGACTATAAGTTCCGGGTAAATCGAGGATTCTGGCCTTGGTAACCCGATCCAATCGACAACTGCCCTGTTTTTTTTCGACAGTAATCCCGGGATAATTTCCCACCTTTTGATTCAATCCGGTGAGAGCATTGAATACAGAAGTCTTTCCTGTGTTGGGATTCCCTATCAGAGCAACGTTGATGTTTTTAATCATCCATTAGGGGTTTTACCATAATGTATTGGGCAACCTCCTTTCTGATGGCCAAGTGGGCTTCATCAATTTTCAAATACAAGGGGTCTCTAAATGGAGCCAAGTGGAGAAGTGAAATTTCATTCCCAGGAAGACATCCCATTTCTATCAATTTTAGGGGCAAAAAATCGGTTTCAATCGATTCGATTACCGCTTTTTGTCCTATTAACAAATGATCAAGTGGGAACATTATTTAGAATGATTTTAAAAAAACAAAATTATAAATTTTGGTCAATTTGGCCTGAGAAAGTGCGGTTAATTTAGGAGGGAAAATATTCTTGGATCAAAATTTCCAACTCCTCCAATAGTCTTTGAATCTCTTTGAGATCTGTACCATCATAAAAGCCTCTGACCCTGCGGTCGGGATCGACCAGGATGAAATTTTCGGTGTGGATCATGTCAAAAGGCCCACCGTCTCCGTCTTCCTTGACCGCCAGATAGGATTTTCTGGCCAATTCATAGATCACTTTTTTGTCGCCCGTGACCAAATGCCATTTTTGATCGATCACTCCCTTTTCGAGGGCGTATTTTTTGAGTTGAGCTACGGAGTCAATTTTAGGGGTAACCGAATGAGACAGTAGCATCACATTGGGATTGTTTTTTATTTTTTTCTGGACTTTCAGCAGGTTATCTGTCATGGCTATACAGATGGTGGGACAAGTGGTAAAAAAGAAATCTGCCACATAGATTTTCTCTCTGAAGTCGTTTTGGGTTATGGTCTTACCATTTTGGTTGGTAAGAGAAAAATCTGCAATGCGATGGAACTTTTTTTGATGTTGAATGGTGCTGTCCACCAATTCAAAATTGACCATAGCTGGTTGGAAAACCGGTAATCTTTTGGCGGGTAATAAAGCATCGTAAAACAACATTAATATGATGGCCGAAACGACTGCAAATATCCCTAGAAATTTTCTATATTTATTTAATATGCCCATGTTTATACAAAGATAAGTCATAAAAAATACAAAAATTTATCGCTAAAGGTTTTTGTCGAAATGGGACTGGAATGTGGCTAAAAGTACTATTTTTGGTGTCCAAAAATTGATGTGCTATGGAACCTATGGTAATGAAAGGCATTCAACTGCTACTCAGCTTGTCTATCCTTATTGTTTTACACGAGTTGGGTCATTTTATCCCTGCCAAAATCTTTAAAACCCGTGTGGAGAAGTTTTTTCTCTTCTTCGATGTCAAATTTGCTTTGTTCAAAAGGAAATTTGGAGATACGGTTTATGGGATCGGTTGGCTACCCTTGGGAGGCTATGTCAAAATATCGGGAATGATCGACGAGAGTATGGATAAGGAACAGATGGAACAACCTCCACAACCTTGGGAATTCCGAACCAAACCCGCTTGGCAGCGATTGATCATCATGCTGGGTGGAGTAACCGTCAATTTGATTCTAGGCTTTCTTATCTATATGATGATCCTCTTTGTTTGGGGTAAAAATACTTTACCCAACAGTGCTATGCCCTTGGGCATGGGGGTTTCGCCTTTAGCCAAAGAAATCGGTTTTGAAAAAGGTGATCAAATTTTAACAGTAGATGGCAAACCCCTAGAAGTGTCTCTTGACATTAACAAAATGTTATTGATTCGATCTGTCCAAGAGGTTGAAGTGGAACGTTCCAATGGTCGCAAAGTCACCCTGGCCATCCCAGAAAATATTGGAGACCGTATGTTTAGCTCAGGTCAAATGAGTATTTTGTATCCACGTTTTCCTGCTGAAATTGACAGTGTTTTGACCAATGAAAATGCATACAAAGCTGGATTCAAAGCCGGCGATCAAATAATCGCTGCTAACAATATTGTCATTGAGGATTGGGGTCAATTGAGAGAATTTAACAGTGATAGGGCCGATCAAACGGTACAATATGTAGTGGAACGAGGCCGCGACAAGGATACCTTGAGCCTGAGGCTGGATGCCGATGGTAAGATGGGAATCTTCCCCCGAAGTTCGATCAAGATCAGTCAAGTAGAACTGAGTTTGGGAGAAAGTATTGTGGAAGGTTTTAGCTATGGCTATTGGACGCTTTACGATTATGTGGCACAATTCAAATATGTTTTTACCAAAAAAGGAGCTTCCCAATTGGGTGGCTTTGGAGCGATTGGAAGTCTTTTCCCCGACTCATGGGACTGGAGAGCCTTTTGGGCCAGTACGGCTCTTATCTCAATCATTCTGGCTTTTATGAATTTACTGCCCATTCCCGCTCTAGATGGGGGTCACGTGATGTTTCTGTTGTATGAAATGATCAGTGGCAGAAAACCGAATGACAAGTTTATGGAGTATGCCCAAATGCTAGGATTTTTCTTACTGTTGGCCTTGGTTATTTATGCCAATGGGAATGATCTCTT
The DNA here is from genome assembly GCA_009936675.1 of Bacteroidota bacterium. Taxonomy (GTDB): domain Bacteria; phylum Bacteroidota; class Bacteroidia; order Flavobacteriales; family Flavobacteriaceae; genus UBA8316. The sequence continues at coordinate 4,375 of JAACDY010000136.1, read as the reverse complement.
CCGTTTTTTGTCCAATTAAATTAGGCGATTTCGGCAACTCATTTTGATATTTACTATATTTATAAAAATTAAAAAACGTCATTTATTATGAAGTTTAGCATCTTTTCTTTGTTCATCTCATTAGCTTTGGTTTGTAGCATTGCGGTTTCCGCTCAAGTACAACGTGTCAAAATCGAAGATTTTATCGTTGAGCACCAAGGTTTTGAAGAAAATGAAGCCGGGGAGATTACGCCCATAAACATCAAAGAAATCAATAAAAAGATTCGTTTTTTTGTCGAGGAGCGCTACCCAGAGATTGTAGAGTTCACCCGAAATATCATTTGGGATTCTTACAAAACCTTTTTGAGTCCTTCCGATATTTATCACTACCATACGTTTATTGCACAGGTAAAAGTCAACGATTTGGAACGTTTGAAATATGTGGAGGTGATGTACAACCCATTTGTAAAAAAAGTGAAAGGAGATTTTGAATGGATACCGGAAGACGAAGAGTTTTATTTAATCGACGAAAAAGAGGAGAAGAAAGACAATTCCGCAGACTTGATTGAACTGGGCATCTCCAACCAAGAACAAAAACCAGGATTGGATGATTTCGTTTCTGAACACCAAGGATTTCTCGATATAATGGAGCAGAAAAATCTCAAGGATAGCGAAATTGTTCCTATTAATGTTAAAGAGATCAACAAGGCCATTCGGGCTTTTGTAAAGTCAAACTTCAATAATGTAGAATATACTCGTAATATCATTTGGGATTCCTACACTTCATTTATCAGCCCTTTTGATAAGTTTCATCACCATAACTTTGTTGCACAGGTCAAGGTGAAGGATGTCAAAAGACTCAAATATCTGGAGGTTTTTTACAATCCTAAAACCGAAAAAGTGACCAGCGATTTTGTCTGGATAGAAGCCGATGAGGAATTCTTTAGGGCCAAAAAAACCGATCAACAATGAAACGGTCTGACTATCTGATTCTAGCAGCTGCCTTTGTAAGCTTTCTATTTTCAGTTTACTTATGGTTCAACGGTCAACAGGCGGAAGGACTATATGTGGGCATTTGGGTGCCCTCAATTTTGGCTGCAGGAGCCTACATCAAACAAATTACCAAATAATGAGTGTTTCCATCATTTTTGCCATAGGCCTCATTGTATTCTTTCTTTTTTTATTGGGCATCTTTTTCAACAATAAAGAAAGCAAGGCGAATAGGCGTACCAAAATTGAGACGGATACTGTTGACTACGATGGTTCCGGAAATTTTGGTAGAATCCCCAACAAAAAGCCTAAGAATCGGGCGATTTAGCTCCCATAATCTCGCCGAAGTCCTAATTTGCTTGGTGTTTTTAATGCGTTGTAGCTATTTCATTTATTATCTCCACAAGTAAATTTTTAAAATGGATGTCAGCATTACCACAGATTGACTAAAACCAATACTACGTCGGTGGAGTCGTTTGAGATGGGTACGTAAATTCAAATGCATGCCTTCCAGATGATTGGTCATTCTTGGTTTGGTACTGTGGATGTTCTTTTCAATCAAAAAACGGCAGTGTTTGAGTTGATCCGTATAAATCTCTTTACTTTCCGACAACTGTAATGAAATCAAAACCCGATTTAAGGTATTGTAGGTTCGAGGCCCCACACTTAAACGAACGATTTCCTTACTTTCTCTGCAATAGGCACTGACCACCCATATCAACTTTCCTTTTTTTTTACAAAAGTCCGCAGTTCATCTACTTCATAGGTTTTGCCTTTGGCCAAAACAGGTTCTTTGATTTGAGCAGCGATTTTTTTGATTCGTTAGATCAACGTTGTGGGTGATACGACCCACAAAGTCGAGCGTATGGCTTTGGGTTTCTGTTACGCCCGTGGCTTGGCAATGGCGACATTTGAGTTGAATGATATCCGTATCTGAAACTTGTGGGTTGATTTTGGACAATTTTAGTCCCGTAGCAGGTTGGTATTTTTGTTTGGGGGTAGAAATGGGCATAAAAATAAAATCTTAAATAGGCTACAAACCCTGTATTTTCAGTGACTATTAAATTATTAAAAGAAAAATATCTGTGTTTGGAGCATTACCCCAAAACGCTTGACCCGTGATCTTATGGTAATGGGAGAAGATTTATGGATTATCGCAAAAAAGATCGGGGTTTTTGTCTGTATCCAAGACCAAAAGGGTTCCTTCGAGTTCGCTATCGCTTACGCTGTAATAGGCGGTTTCTCTAAGTTCGCCTGTGGTTTCATCATAGGAAAAAGTGACCCTGACCTGATGTTTGGGAAGGTCTTCGGAAAAAGTTTCCGGAAGATAGTAAGTAAAAATGAATTTGTTTTGGCTGTTTTCTTCTATTTTAGTTGCTGTCGGTCTGGTGTCAAAAGTTCCGTCAGCCCAAACAAAAGTTTCCTTTTCTCCTTCTCTTACTGCAAAGGAATATTCAAAACAATCCGAGCGTTCTCCTGAGGCGTCAAAGTTGACTTTCAGGGTATAACTTTTATAAAAAAAAGTATCGTTATTGAACTGAGTAATACTGCGACTGTAGGTCTCGTCCTGATGGACAAAATATACCTTGTCGAATCGTTCTAAAAAAGTTTCGGGTTCGTCTTCATCTGAACAATGAATGGTCAACAAAGCAATAACGAATAAAAGGCAGGAATTTAATTTTTTCATTGATGATTTATTCTATTTGGTAATTAGGCATGAGGAAATAAAACCTCTGGGGAATTATATGAGTTAAAAAAATAGTTTTGGTTTATGATTTGGAAATTGTTGGACGGGGCTGAAAATGGCATAATAAAAGTTAAGGGCACTCTAAGTTGTTCTATTTTAGGGAAATATCAAAATATTTTGTTTAAAAATAACCGTAATTCCAATAAAAACAGTCTCAAACAGTTTTTCTGTATCTGTGCTTATTTACTATAATTATTAATTTTTATGAATTACACTATTTACCCCTCCAAAATTGTATTTCCAAAAATAGAGTCGCTCCTTAATCCATAATCAATTTGGGAAGGAAAAGGGAGAGCTCGGGAAAAAGGGATACCAAGACCAAGACCAAAAGACTGACCGCCAAAAAAGGCAAGCCAGCCCTGCTGACTTTTCCAATGGAGGTTTTTCCAATACTAGAGGCCACAAACAAACACACCCCTACCGGAGGGGTTGTTAGTCCTATGATTAAATTCAGAACGGCAATGACCGTAAAGTGAATGGGTTCAACATCTACCTCTATGGCAACCTTGAGCAGTATTGGAAATAATATCAATAGGGCGGCGATGGTTTCCATAAAAGTACCGACCAAAATCAATAATAAATTGATCAATAAAAGAACAGCGTATTTGTTGGTAGTCCATAACAGAATCTGTTCGGATATACGTTGGGGTATCTGTTCGGTAATGAGGATGAATCCAAATAGATTGGCAAAACCAACCAATATCATCAGTGAAGCAGTGGTTTTCATGGAATCCAAAATGACCACAGAAATATTTTTGAGGTTGAGTTTTTTATAGACAAATGTCCCGATAAACAGGGCGTAAAGTACGGCTACGACTGAAGCCTCGGTGGGGGTAAACACACCACCAATGATGCCAAATAGAATGATCATGGTCATCAATAAAGCCCAAAAAGTGTCGGTAAAGCTTTTGAGAATTTGCATTAAGGAACTTTTCTTATGTTTGGGGTAGTTCTTTTTTTTGGCGACAAAATAGGCAACCAACATCAATCCCAAGCCTAGTAGTAGTCCAGGGATGGCCCCAGCGAGAAAAAGTTTCCCTACCGACAGACCGCTCAATGTAGCGGCAATGATCATGGGTAAACTGGGAGGGATAATGGGTCCTACGGTTGAGGAGGCAGCAGTGATGGCACAAGAAAAATCACTGTCGTATCCTTCTTTTTTCATGGCGGGAATCATCACAGCCCCCAAACTGGCCGTATCGGAAATGGCAGTACCAGAAATGCCAGCAAATAGCATGGAAGCACTGATGTTGACATAGGAAAGTCCTCCCCTGACATGCCCCAAAAGATGGTTGCAAAAATTAATGATTTTATCGGTCAGCCCTCCTTGGTTCATAAGATTACCCGCAATAATAAAACCGGGGATGCTCAGTAAAACAAAAACGTCAATACCTGCATACATCTTTAGAGGAACAACCACCAGTGGAGTGCCTTTGAAAAAAAAGTAAACCAAACAGGACAAACCCAAAGAAAATGCAATCGGAAAACGGAAGCAAAGACAAACAACAAAAACAGTGATTAGCAACAGGATCATGATTTCCAAAATTTAATTTTATTTATAAGACCCAAAAAACTGAAGTAGCTTAAAGAGAGACTCAAAATCAAAATACTCAAAAAGGGAATGGCCATAATGACGTGGAGGGTGGGAGAATATTCGTC
>JAACDY010000135.1 GCA_009936675.1 Bacteroidota bacterium | reverse complement strand
TTGTTATCAACAAATTAAAACTGATTCGAAAAGCGCAAATCGCCCATAAAGACGTTAAAGGAATCTACAGCAATAACTTTGACAGCTTGGTCAAATTTATTGACGATGGTATTTTCACCTTGATTCAAAAGAGAGATTCTTCCTACATGGAATACGACCGTACCTACAGGATCGATATGCTCCGTGAGGTAGTCGTAGTGGACACCTTGGGTTTTGTTCCCGTCAAAGACTCATTGTTCAAAGATTCTAACGCTTACAAAAATTTTGCCACTGTTCCTGTAGAAGGGATCGATGCAACGTTCAATATCAATGCAGACATCATAGACAAGAATGGCTATAGAGTGCCTGTTTTTGAGGTAAAAGTTGCCAAGGATGTGATTCTTCACGATCAGGATAAAGATTTGATAAAAACTGAAAATGAGACCGTTTCCGTAGATGGCGTTAATGGTCCCACGATCATACTGGGCTCCCTTACCGAAGTAAGTACCAACGGAAACTGGCCCACTATTTTCGATGCCATTCAATAAAACCACCATACAAGATAAAGAACTATCCATCCAAATTTTTAAGGATGGATTTTCTTTTTGTACCCCCAACGCCCGTCCTTTTTTTAAGTTTGACGCTCACAGTATAGTAGAGGGAGACGCTTTTAGAAAGTTATTGGAGTCCCATTCTTTTTTGGAAAGCAAAAAAATTAAAGGTGTCCACTTTGACCACAGTGCCACTTTTGTCCCCAAAACACTTTACAACCCCAAACAAAAACACACCTATCTCAATTACAACGTTTCCCTCCAGGAAACTCATAGCATAGCAGAAAAAGAATCAAAGGATGAGCGGATCAAAGTTCTTTACCCCGTTGATGTAGCAATAGAGAAAACTTTACAACATTATTTTAAAGAGATCCACTTTACCCACTATTCCCAAATTCTTTACGACCTCAGTTCAAATACAAATAACGCTGACGATTCGATAGTGATGAATCTTCATATGCAAGACGATCAATTTGACCTTTTGGTTTTCAAGGGAAAAGAGCTATTGCTTTTCAATACTTATCCCTACAAGAATGAAGATGGTTTTCTCTATTTCGTGTTGGCTGTAGCGGAGGAGTTGTCCCTTTCACCCGAAGCCTTTGAAATGGTCTTTTTCGGAAAATATGTTCGATATAAAAAATGTTATGAAGCCTTGAGTCTCTATCACGAAAAAATAACATTTGCCGACCAAGAGGGCTTTGTAATGTTTGACGAAAGGGAACATCCTGCCCCCTACTTCATCAATCTTTTTGACTGATGCGAATCATTTCCGGTTCTCATAAAGGCAGAAGACTGACTGCCCCCAAAAAACTCCCTGTTCGCCCTACTACCGACAGATCCAAAGAATCTTTGTTCAATATACTTCAACACCAATACGATCGGGAAAATACTACTGTACTAGATCTTTTTGCTGGAACGGGTAGTATCAGTTTTGAGTTTGGCTCCAGAGGAGTCAAAAACATCATCGCAGTAGATCAAAACAAGATGTGTATCGATTTTATCCGAAAAACATCAGAGTCTTTAGAACTTCCCATTCAGCTAACCCAGATGGACGCTTTAAAGTATTTATCGGCTGTAAAAATGCAATTCGATTTGATTTTTGCCGATCCTCCCTATGATTTGGGAACCCAACAATACATTGAGATCATTGAAAAGGTTTTTGCCAACCAACTTTTAGATCGACAAGGACAATTGATCATAGAACACAGTGATCAAGAGAAATTTGAACAACATCCCAAGTTTAGCCAATCCAGAAAATACGGCAGTAACGTATTCAGCTTTTTTGAAGAATAAAAAAAGGCAGGCCTGTAAGCCGGATTCTGTCGAGTCTTATTATTTATCTGGATGTTGCATTGCTACAACATTCTAGCCGCCTACCCAATTGCATCGAACGAGCCATTCTCAAACGCAATCTTATTTGGCGTTGCACCGCATAGAGTTTACCTGTTTTCACTACAGCCGAACTGTACTTGCTTTCTGTTGCACTGGTCCTATTCGCCGAGGCGAACGACGGGCGTTACCCGCTATACTGCTCTGTGGTGTCCGGACTTTCCTCTCTTGTAAACAAGAGCAATAAGACAGCCTGCCAGATGCAAAGTTAGTCTTTTGTTGATAATTTAAGGTGAATTTGTTTGTCGAGCACAGCATGGACATTTTTCAATTTTTATCTTTGTTTATACACTACTCGATATGGAAACTTACATTGTCTCGGCCTTAAAATATCGCCCTCAAACCTTTGAGGAAGTAGTGGGTCAAAAGTCCATTACGCAGACATTGGAAAACGCCATCGAAAAAAATCAATTGGCACAAGCCTTGCTTTTTTGTGCTCCAAGAGGGGTTGGAAAGACTTCTTGTGCTCGTATCCTCGCCAAAAAAATAAACAGCCAGGACAAAGACGATTCCAATGAGGACTTCGCTTTTAATATTTTTGAATTGGATGCCGCATCCAATAACTCTGTTGATGACATTCGCTCCCTTAACGAGCAAGTGAGAATTCCACCACAAGTGGGTACCCACAAAATATATATCATTGACGAGGTACATATGTTGTCCATAGGAGCCTTTAACGCCTTTCTGAAAACCTTGGAGGAACCGCCAAAGCACGTCATTTTTATTCTGGCCACCACAGAAAAACAAAAAATCATCCCCACCATACTCTCCCGATGTCAAACCTATGATTTCAAGAGAATCAGTGTTAAAGATTGCAAAGGGCATTTACAAAAAATAGCTGAGGATCAAAAAATAGAATTCGAAGAAGAGGCCCTGGATTTAATCGCCCAAAAAGCAGATGGTGCTCTCAGAGATGCGCTGTCCATCTATGACCGCATGGTGAGTTTTACCGACCGCAGCCTGACCGTAAAATCCGTGTCTGAAAACCTCAATGTACTGGATCATGAGACCTTTTTTTCCATTACAGCACTGATTCTAAACCATGACATTCCTGCCCTACTGTTGGCTTTTGACGAATTGCTCCAAAAAGGATTTGATGAATTACAGTTCATTACAGGATTGGGAAGCCATTTCAGAAATTTGATGGTCAGTAAAGAAAACAAAACCCTTCACTTACTCGAAGTCAGTAGCGGTACCGAGGAAAAATTTAAGGAACAGACAGCCAAAGCACCACTGCCCTTACTCTTAAATGCGATTGATTTGGCCAGTAAATGTGAACTGGATTATAGAAATGCAAAAAACAAAAGATTGTTGATTGAATTATGTCTCATGCAAATGGCCTCTCTCCTTTTCGGGGAAAAGTAAACCAATTTATCATCCCGCTGAGCCACTTTAAAGGGCGAAGCCCAGTGGCCTCCGCCCCACAAGAGTCGGTGGTTGCGGAACCCCCTGTAGAATATGCAACCCCAAAAGACAATCAAGCGCAGCTGCAATCCCCAGCCCCAACACCGGAAAAAAAACAAGCTTATACTCCTCCCAAAATCAATATCCAAAAACCTGCTACGGCAACAGGAGTTTCCAGCCTATCCCTATCCAGTATTGGATTAAAAAAAGAAGCCGAAAGAAGGTCATCCTCAAAGAAAATTACCGTTAATGAGGCCGAGGACAAATTTACCCAAGAGACCCTCTCTACACTTTGGAAGACCTACAGAGAGGAAAAAAACAATCTGGGAGAAAACAATATCGCTGCTCTGCTGGAAATGAGTCAACCCGAACTGATGGGCGATCATAAAATACTATTGAAAACCTCCAGTTCCCTCAGTAAAGTAGAATTGACCAAAGAACTGACCCCCCTTATGGCCTACCTCAGTGAAGCTTTAAACAATTATAAAATCACTTTCGAAATCAAGGTAGAAACCCAAAAAAGTGAAACATATGTTTATGGGGTCAAAGATAAATACGAATACTTAAAAAAAATAAACCCCGATATCGAAGTGCTAAAAAATGAATTCGATTTGGATCTTTAAAACACTGCCATGCTTGGACTCAAACTTCCTACCGATCCCCGTTGGGTAAACATCGTTGAAAAAAACATCCACGAAATACTGACCGATCATGCTTTTTGCGAACAAAAGGCAGCCAGTACTGCTATTTCTTTGATGGTCAGATATCCTGAGGAGAGTGAACTGGTTGAGGCGATGATCGCATTGGCACAGGAGGAATTGAGTCATTTTGAAATGGTTCATCAACTCATAATTGAAAGAGGCTGGGTCTTGGGAAGGGAACGCAAAGATGAATACGTGAGGGATCTACAGCAGTTTTTTCCTAAAGGTGGAAGCAGAATGGATCAATTGGTACACCAACTGCTTTACGCCGCCCTAATAGAGGCCAGGAGCTGTGAACGCTTTAGGTTATTGTCAGAGTCAATCGCCGATAAAGCACTCCAAAAATTCTACAGAAAACTAATGATTAGTGAGGCCCATCACTACACCCTATTCCTCAAATTGGCACGCCAATATGGTAAAGACGAAAAAACAGTCAACCAAAAATGGGAGGCTTTATTGGAATTTGAAGCCCAATTAATGTCCCAATTGGGCAAAAAGGAAAGCATCCACGGTTAGATTTTTTTGCGTTTGTTTTTGTGCATGTACTTGATCATTCCATCCGAGAGTCCAAACTTAGGAACATAGATTCTTTGTCCCCCACTCCACTCTAGCGCCCTAAGATAAATTCTTGCCGCGGGAATGATTACATCTGCACGGTCAGGATTAAGCACAAACTTTACAATTCGGTCTTCATAACTGAGTGACTCCAATTCCAAAAATATTTGATTGAGCTTGATCACCGATAGCGGTTTTCCCTCCTTAATGTTGGATAACTTGAAGAGCTTGTTGATGTTTCCACCCGATCCCATCAGGGTTATCTTGCGATAGGGTTGAGCATTTTTAGTGATCCAATTCCTTATCGCCTCCCAAATCCTATCATCCACCAGATTGTTGATCAGTCTGACAGTACCGATTTTGAACGACTTGGAACAAACTCGTTTTCCTTCATTGATAAAAGTGAATTCGGTACTTCCACCACCGACATCCACAAAAAGAAAGGTTTTTTGGGTATTTAAAAAATCGGATATCTTGCTGTTGGAAATGATCTCTGCTTCTTTCCTTCCATCAATAATTTCGATTTTGATCCCTGCCTTTTTTTTCACCTGCTCGACAACCTCCCTACTGTTGTTCGCCTCCCTCAATGCAGAAGTGGCATAGGCTTGGTAGTGAGTAACCCCATGAACTTTCATCAACAATTTAAAGGCTTTCATAGCACTGATCATGCGCTTGAGATTTTTTTTGGATATTTCTCCCAAGGTAAAAGAATCCTCACCCAAACGGATGGGTGCCCTCACCAAAGCATTTTTCTGAAAATGTACCTCTTCTTTGGTTTCCACGACATTTGAGATCAATACCCGCATGGCATTGGAACCAATATCTATAGCCGCATATTTTTTAATCTTCAAAGTCCTATGGGTTCAATTTATTTTTAAAATAAGCGTAAGTAGTCCATTGAGAGCGTTGTTTGGTCTCGCCCGATTGAGGGATAACCATTTTGTTTTGAGGATTTTGATTTACTATTCTGGCCTTGGTATTATCCTTCCAAGAAAGTTCAAAAGTATCTAAAATTTGCTGTTGCAATTCTTTATCATAAACAGGACAGGCCACTTCCACCCTATTTTCAATATTTCGCGTCATAAAGTCGGCAGAAGACAAATATATTTTATTTTCTCCTGCGTTTTCAAAAATAAGAACACGAGGATGTTCCAAAAACTTATCCACCACACTGATCACAGTAATGTTTTCACTCAACCCTTTTACTCCGGGAACCAAACAACAAATACCTCTGACAATCATTTTAATCTTGACCCCAGCTTGGC
>JAACDY010000134.1 GCA_009936675.1 Bacteroidota bacterium | reverse complement strand
ATGAATTCAAAGGAAAAAGCTGACGATTTTTACGAAAGATTCCAAAAACAATTAGAGGAATCACAAAACTGGCCCGGTCTTTATATGTTCAAATTTATTGTTAAGTCGAACAGCCTTCAGATCGATAAGCTCAAGGATCTATTCAACAATCCTACAGAGGGTGTTTCATTGGTCAATTCCTCTAAAAACAAGTTTCAAAGTCTCACCATTACCATTGAGATGGAATCCCCACAGCAAGTAATTGCTATTTATAAAAAAGCTTCTGATTTTGAGGGGGTTATCATTTTGTAATTAATTATGCAATTAAATAGCGGATTATTTGAATTTTAGTAAATTGCAGAATTCCAACCTCACTTAATATAAATTTTTTCCCTTCATGGAAACATTACAATACAATACCAAAAGAACCCAGTTGATCATTCCTGAGTATGGGAGACATGTTCAGTTGATGATCAATCAAATTTTAGAGACTCAAGACCGAGAAGAGCGCAATAAAATGGCCAGAGCAGTTATTGGGATTATGGGTAATATGAGCCCTCATTTGCGTGATGTTCCTGATTTTCAGCACAAGCTGTGGGATCAGCTTTTTATCATGTCCAATTTTGAGTTGGATGTTGACAGTCCCTATGAGAAACCCCAAAAAGAGGTTCTGGCACAGAAGCCCGATCGCTTGGCATATCCCCAACGAAATCCCAAATATCGATTTTACGGTAATAATATAAAAAGTATGATTAATATAGCAATGAACTGGGAAGAGGGAGACCTCAAACATGCACTGGTTTACAACATTGCCAATCATATGAAAAAATGTTTCCTCAACTGGAATAAAGATACGGTTCAAGACGAGGTCATTTTCAACCACTTAAAGGAATTGTCTGACAATAAACTAAAGGTGAGAGAAGAGGATTTACCACTGACCGATTCTTCTGAATTTCTTAAAATTCGTTCAAAAAATGGCAATGGTTCCAAAAGCAATCAAAAACAGAGGAACAAAAGAAACAACGGTCGTAAAAGATATTAATTCACAGCTTTAATGGGTAGTTTTCAGATTGAAGGAGGTCATCGTCTAAAAGGTAACATCACCCCTCAAGGGGCAAAAAACGAAGCTTTGCAAATTTTGTGTGCAGTTTTGCTCACAGAGGAAACGGTTACCATTTCCAATATCCCCGATATTGTTGATGTCAACAAACTTATAGGACTCCTCAAAAAAATGGGGGTAAAAGTAACCTTCCTAGAGAAAGGAAAATATGCTTTTACTGCCGATGCTGTTGATCTCAATTTTCTGGATACCCAAGATTATAAAACCCACGCTAAGCAGTTAAGAGGATCGGTAATGCTGGTGGGGCCTATGTTGTCGAAATACGGCAAGGGGTCAATCCCTCGTCCGGGTGGAGACAAGATTGGCAGAAGAAGATTGGATACCCATTTTGAGGGACTAAAATTGTTGGGGGCTCATTTTCATTATAACAAAGAAGACTATTTTTATACGGTAAGTGCCGACCAGCTTCAGGGACAAGATCTCTTGTTGGAAGAGGCTTCTGTAACAGGAACAGCCAATATTGTAATGGCTGCGGTTTTGGCCAATGGAACCACCACCATCTACAATGCTGCCTGTGAGCCCTATCTGCAACAATTGTGTAAAATGTTGAACAGTATGGGGGCTAAAATTGCTGGTGTAGGCTCCAACCTCCTCACCATTGAAGGAGTAAGCTCTTTGTCAGGAACAGAACACCACATACTGCCCGATATGGTTGAAATAGGAAGTTGGATTGGGTTGGCAGCGATGACCAAAAGTGAAATCACCATTCAAAATGTCAGTTGGGATGATTTGGGTCAAATTCCCAATGTATTCTCAAAACTCGGAATTCAGCTTGAAAGAAAAGGAGATGATATTTTTATTCCTGCTCATGAAAACGGCTATGAGATTCAGAGTTATATCGATGGTTCTATATTGACCGTATCTGACGCCCCTTGGCCCGGTTTTACCCCCGACCTGCTCAGTATTGTTTTGGTCGTAGCCACCCAAGCCCGAGGAAGTGTATTGATCCACCAAAAAATGTTTGAAAGCCGACTGTTATTTGTCGATAAACTCATTGATATGGGGGCCAAAATTATTTTGTGCGACCCCCACCGTGCAACGGTGATAGGACATGACTTTAAATCGCAACTCAAGGCTACGGTGATGACCTCCCCCGATATCAGGGCTGGAATTTCCCTTTTGATTGCCGCACTTTCCGCAAAAGGAACCAGTACCATCTTCAATATCGAGCAAATCGATCGCGGTTATGAAAACATTGTACAACGACTTCAAAAAATAGGGGCTAAAATCGAACGTATTGACTCCTAAATAGCTTTTACTCTCCCCATGCCCAAGTCTTTTTTCTTACTGCTCTATTTTTGTATACTGCCGCTTTTTGGTTTTGCACAGACTTCTATTGCCGGTCAAATAATTGATGCCGATAGCCGACAGCCACTGCCCTATGTCAATGTTGGGTTGGTCGATCTCAACCTAGGAACTGTTACTGACGAAGAGGGATTTTTTGAATTTGAGGTGTCCGATGGGGTAGATACAAATGCACTGTTGCGGTTATCCATGATCGGGTTCCAAACCATAGAGTACTCCCTAAAAGATTATATCGAACAAGACCTTTTCTTTATTCCAATGGCCGAAGAAACTACTGCCTTGGATGAAGTGGTGGTTAGTACCCAGCGCACAAAATTTGAAAACAAAATTTTGGGTAATAAAACCACCTCCAAGATGATCTATGCGGCTTTTACCACCAACCGACTAGGAAACGAAATGGGATTTGTGGTGCGTCAAAGAAAACGCCCCATGATCCTCAAAAAATTCAATATTTCTATCGTCCAAAACGACTTTTTTCCATTGCGGTTTCGACTCAATTTTTATACCGTTGAAAACGGAATGCCTGCCAAAACACTTTTGGATCAAAACATCCTCATCGAAACCGATATTGAATCTGGCATTATTACCAAAGACTTGAGCACTTATGAAATAGTGATCGATCAAGACTTTTTTGTTGCGATCGAATGGATAGAGGATTTGGGGCCAGGAAATCTCTTTTTTTCCGGGGGCTTTTTTGGGTCTCCTTTGATCGCTCGCGAAGTTAGTCAAGGAACTTGGTCCAAAGTGGGCACTGCCAGTGTGGGCATGAATGTAGAGGTCAGGTATTGATTATTATTTGACTACTTTCGTTTGGAGACTTTGTTGTTACTGATTCCCCTTTGACGACTGCATTTGAAACGATACACCTGAGTTCCTCGCTGTTTGAGGTGTTTAGTTTTTCGACCTTGAACCCTCTCTCTCCACATTTTAAAGCTGCTGGATTTCATCTCCCGTCGCATCATTCGAATAACTTCCTCTTCCTTGAGTCCAAACTGTAGCTTAATGGCATCAAAGGGCGTACGGTCTTCCCAAGCCATTTCAATGACCCGGTCTATTTGTTCCGGTTTCAAGTCGAGCTGTTTTTTCATCGATTTTTATATTTTATAGCCATCTTCTATCTCATCAAACTGTTTCGGTCAGCAAGGGTGTGTTTGGCCAAAATTCTTTTTCCTTCTTTTCTAACGGGAGTGCTTTTGGACAAAGGCCAAAGAGCACTGGTGGCGTGTTTTCTCGCTTTTTGAAGATCCACAATAGGGTGGGGATAGGTTTTTCCAAGCTCAAAATTATATACCCCAGCTTCTATGGGAGTGAGTTCCCAAGGGGTATGAATCATTTCCTCGGGGAGGTTTTTCAGCTCAGGAATCCATTGTTTTACAAACAATCCTTTGGGGTCGTGTTCTGGTCCGTTTTTGACAGGGTTGTAGATTCTCAGCATATTAATGCCTGTTACCCCCGCTTGCATTTGCAGTTGAGGGTAATGGATACCCGCTTCGAAATCCAAAAATTGTCTGGCCAAAAAATGAGCACAGGCCTGCCAGGGTTGCCACAAATGGTGGCAAAAAAAAGAAACCACCAACGCACGCATTCTGAAATTCAAATAGCCCGTTTGGACCAAACAGCGCATGGCCGCATCGACCAACGGTACACCCGTATTTCCTTTTTCCCAGGCATTGATGTAAGCTTTGTTAATGGGTTTTTCCAATTTTTGATAGCCCTTGTTGATGCATTCAAACTCCATGGAGCACTCCATTTCAAATTTTTGGATAAAGTGAGATTGCCATCTGAGACGAGAACCAAAGGCTTTGAGGGCAAAACTTTTGTTGCCGATTGAGGTTTCGTATTCGGTTTTTTGCAAAACTTGTCGCATCGAAAGGTTCCCAAAAGCCAGGTATGGGGACAAGCGACTGCAGGCCCTGCGAGACAAATCGGGTTTGGAAATGTGTTTTTGGTAATTGCGGTAACGCTCTTTAAAGAATGAGTGGAGATAACGTACTGCATTGTGGGTGCCTCCTGCTTGTCGCAAGGAGTGTTTTTCGGTTTGGAGTGCTGATTCATCTATGCCCAATGACAATCGATCAATTTCTCTTTTTGAAATCAAAGACTCCTTTTTCAAGGGAGTTTTTTCAATGGGTTGGTTCATCAAAACATCCCATTTTTGCAACCATTTCACACGGTTTTTTATTCCTCTAAACACTCCTTGTTGGTGTTTTTCTTCAAAAGATATTTTTTCTTTTTGGCACCATCGCATCACAGCTAAATCTCTTTGGTAGGTGACCATTACTCCCGTTTCTTGGTGGGCCCATATTTTTTCGATGCGGTATTCCCTTGAAATAGATTCCAATACGCTGATGACCTTTCCTTGGGCGGTTAGGACCTTAGTGTTAAAGGCTTTTAATGCTTCATTGAGTGCGCAAATTGATTGTTTGATGAAGTCAAAATGACGTGGGCTGCAATGAGGGTCTTCCAACAACAGGTCTTCCAATACAAATAGCAGCAGTGTCCTTCGCCCCGATTTTAGGGCATGGGTGAGGGGAGGGTGATCCTCGAGGCGGAGGTCCCTTTTTAACCAAACTATTTGTATGGGTTCTAAATCAAAATGCATCTGGATTTTCAATGACGGACAATGCCCTGTTTTTGATTTCTTCCTTTTCTAAGGCGGGGATTTTTTCCAATAAACGCAACATCATGGCCATGCGATTGTTTTTTTGGAAATGTTCTTTTTTATCGTCCAAAAAATTCCAGTAGAGACTGTTGAAAGGGCAAGCGTTTTCGCCTGTTCTTTTGGATCGATCATATTGACATCCCTCACAGTAGTTGCTCATTTTGTGGATGTAGGCACCCGAAGAGACATAGGGTTTGGTGGACACAATACCACCATCGGCCCATTGGCTCATGCCACGGGTGTTGGGTAACTGTACCCATTCTATTGCATCGGCATAGATGCCCAAATACCAATCATCTACCTCATCGGGATGGCACTGAATCAACAAAGCAAAATTGCCGGTGATCATCAATCGCTGAATGTGGTGGGCATAGGCAGTTTCCAAAGAATCCGTAATGCTTTCTTTAAGGCAATTCATTTTTGTTTTTCCCGTCCAAAAGAAGTCGGGAAGTTGATTGAAATTTTCGAGTTGGTTTCGGCTTTTGTAGTCGGGCATTTCTCGCCAATAGATCCCCCGCATGTATTCGCGCCAACCCAATATTTGCCTTACAAACCCTTCTACTTGAGAAAGCGCTATGGCTTCAGGATTTTTGTGGTAGTGATCAATCACCACTTTCATTACCTCCATAGGATGGAGTATTTTGGTATTTAGGGCAAAAGAAATTCTGGAGTGGAAGAGGTTGCGTTGTGCCGTATGCATGGCATCTTGATAATCCCCAAAATGAACCAATAGGTGTTTACAGAAATAATCCAATTGCTCCAAGGCTTCAGTCCTATTGGCGGGGAAAAGATAGTTTTCAGCATCATAAGTTCCTATGGATTTGATCCCAGCTTGGGTGATGGACTTATAGACTTCTTGATTTCCTTGATTCTTGGTCCTGAAGGGGGGTGGAATGGCGGGATTGCCTTTCCATTTCTTGCGGTTGTTTTTGTCAAAATTCCACTGTCCCCCCAAAGGTTTTCCTTGTTCCATCAATAAATCAAATTTCTTCCGCATATCGCGGTAGAAGAACTCCATGATCAATTGTTTTTTGCCTTCAAAAAAAGATTTTAGATCCTCTCTGGTGGTCAAAAAGTGCTCAGTATCAAAACTTTCTGAAGGGATGTCGATGTGGTTACTTATGGACTTGAGTTGTTGGTCCAAACGGTATTCATCGGGGAGTTGATATTCGAATTTTGTAAATCCTTTTTCGGCAATAAGGTCTTTGATATTGTCCTCTAAAGACTTTTTGGAAGCTGGACTGTTGATGTCAAAATAGAGTACTTGGTGACCTTGTTTTTGGAGGTCTGAGGCAAAAGCCCGCATGGCAGAAAAAAAAGCAACTATTTTTTGAATGTGATGAATCACATAATGCGTCTCCTGATGTAATTCATAGAGTACATAAAAGGTGTTGTCCTCTTGCTTGTCAAACCAAGAGTGTTTCAAGTTCAATTGATCGCCCAACAGTAGTCTCAGTTTCATCAAAATAAGGTTTTTTGAAGCCAGAGGTTCTGAAATTTCCTCTTGGCATCATAGCGTTCGGCTTGCCATCGTACATCAAATTTTCTGTCTCGGGGATCGTTGCCCACTCCCGAAACATACATCCAATTGCCATAATTGCTATGAACATCATAGTCCAGCAATAGCGATTCAAAGTAGGCTGCTCCCATGCGCCAGTCCATCTTCATATCTTTGGCAAAGTAACTGGCCACATTTTGTCGTCCGCGATTACTCATCCATCCCGTTTTTTTCATCTCGACCATATTGGCATTGACAAAAGACTCGGGGGTCTGTCCTTCGGCCCATTGCTCGAATCTTTTTGTGTCAGTCTCCCAGCGGTAGTCTCTTTCCAAAATCCCTCCGAGTTGAAAGATTTTGTTTCCGTGTTTCAAAGAAATGTATTTAAAATAATCCCTCCAGATCAATTCAAAAATGAGCCAATAAGTGGATTGGTTTTTTTGGATTTCACTTTCGTAGCGTTTGATTTCCCAGTAAATCATTTTTGGAGAAAGAGAACCATTGGCCAGCCAAGGGGAGAACTTTGAACTGTAGTCCGTACCCAAGAGCCCGTTGCGGGTGTTTTTGTAATAGGATAGTTTTTTGCTGTTCCAAAAATAATGTTCCAATCGTTGTATGGCATTTTGAGTTCCTCCCCGAAAAGGGAAAGCTGATCGAGCATCTGTTTCAAAACCTTCCAAACCCAAATCGGAAAGATGAGGGAGGGGATGATCAAGTGCGATTCTGTTGGTTTTTGCTAGGGGTTGGTTTGAGGAAATAAGGGGTCTTACGGTGACTTCTTTTTCACATTTCCTCCTGAAATTACCGAATACTTCGGGCGTTTGTTGGATTGAAAAAGTGAGCTCATCAGGATGAAACAAAAATTGTTCGTAATGTCGAATCCATTGGATGGAGGAACTGGCTTTTGATGCAACGGCAATTTCTTCTTTTTTTTCTTCGTCTGTCCATTCCTCTTGCAAATAAACCGTTTGAACATCATATTGTTGTAGGTAATCGGCCAACGAGTCCTCTGCTGCGTCTAGGTCTATGATCAGAGAAATGTTCAGCTCTTGCAGTGCAGTTTTAAGCGCTGCAACACTCTCTATTAGAAACTGAGCTCTGTATTTTTCAGTTTTCTTAAAACCCCATGCAGTGGGTTGAAATAGTTTAGGAGAAAAAGAATAGTAAGCAATTACTCTTTTTTGAGAAGCCAAGGCTTGTTGTAATCCCTGATGATCTTCTACCCTTAAATCATTCCTAAACCAAACCAGAACCGATGCTATGCTTTCTGACATTTTTTACTGCAATATTTTACGTTTTCCCAATCTCTTTCCCATTTCTTTCTCCAATGAAAAGGGCGCTGGCATTTTGGGCAAGTTTTTGTGGGCAGGTGCTCTTTTTTGACCCCTCTCATTAAGTATTCAAGGCTAATTTGTACTCCATCAAACAGCGTTCTCTTGCGAATTTATGCGCTACTATTGGTTCTGGATAGCTCGGCTGATCCAAATCCTCAATCCATTTCTTGATGTACTCTAAGCCCTTATCAAATTTTTTGATTTGCTCATGAGGGTTGAAAATCCTAAAATAGGGTGCCGCATCGACTCCGCAACCTGCACTCCATTGCCAATTGCCAATATTGCTAGACATTTCATAATCAAAAAGTTTTTCGGCAAAGTAAGCCTCTCCCCATCGCCAATCGATCAGTAGATGTTTGCACAAAAAACTGGCCGTTAGCATACGAACTCGATTGTGCATAAATCCAGTACGGTTCAATTCGCGCATACCTGCATCTACCAGTGGATATCCGGTTTTACCCTGACACCACTTTTCGAATTCTTCCTCGTTGTTTCGGTATTCAATTCTGTCGTATTGCTTTTTAAAGCATTGATTTACGGTATGTGGGAAATGCCATAATATCTGCATAAAGAACTCTCTCCAAATGAGCTCTTTAAGAAATGTTGTATTCTCTCTGCTAGCGCTTTTAGAAATTAATTTCCTTACACTTTGGGTACCAAACCGCAAATGAACTCCAAGACGAGAGGTTGCGTCATCAGCAGGGAAATTTCGTGTAGCCTCGTATTGATCAATCAGCTCATCATCAAACCTAAAGTCTTTTGGAATCATTTCTGATGTCTCAAATCCCATTTCTTTATGGGATACATGAGGCAGAGGTTGTTCGTTGTAGAGGTTCCCCAAATGGTTTTCAGAGGGATAGTGTTCGATTTCCTCTTGATGGAACTTGGCCAACCACTTTCTGGAATAGGGGGTATATACCATATAAGGATTTCCATCGTCTTTGACCACTTCGTTTCTTTCAAAAATCACCTGATCTTTGAAGGTTTCAAAGTCAATATCTTTTGCTTTTAGAAGTTTTTTAACCCTTTCATCTCGTTCCATTGCATAAGGCTCGTAGTCGTGATTAGCAACGACTTTTTCGATGGGAAATTCCCGAATTATTTTTTCAAAAACAGCCTCGGGAGTGCCCCGATAAGTTCCCAGCGCGCATCTGTTCCTCTTCATAGCATTATTGATGCCACCCAAGGCGTTTTGAATAAATGTCAATCGATGATCGTCTTTATGTAATTTATCTATGATCTCTGTATCATAGATAAAAATGGGGATCACCTTATTTCTTCCATTAAGGGCTTCGAAAAACCCCTTATTGTCGTTGATTCTGAGATCTCTTCTAAACCAAAAAATGGTAAATTTTTCCATCACAGTTAACTTTTAATTGTACCTATACCACCGTCTATGGTAAGGATTTGAGCAGTCATCCAACTGCTGTTTTCGCTCAATAAAAATGCTGTCATTTGAGCAATTTCTTCAGGGCGGCCAACTCTTTGTAGGGGGTGTCTTGCTGCAGCATTACTTTTTTTGGTGTCGTTGTTGAGAAATTTTTCAGCCAGCGGAGTATCCACTAGGGAAGGGGCGATAACATTAAACCTGACTTTAGGGGCCAATTCTGCTGCTAGGGAACGTGATAATCCCTCTATGGCACCTTTGGCCGCTGCTACGGTAGTGTGATAAGGCATACCCGTCTGCACGGCTACAGTGCTATAAAATACTACACTGGCAGGAACCTCACTGTTTTGCAATCGACTTAAGACGGATTGAAGTGTCTTGACCGCTCCCAATACATTGATGGAAAAATCTTTGGAAAACACTTCTGGTTTGATCCCCTTAAAGGGTCTAAGATTGATGGTTCCAGGGCAATAGACCAGTCCGTGAAGGGTTTCCGGTAAACTGGAAACCTCCAGTTCGTCGGTCTCCACATCGAAAGGAATATAGCTGTGGGATAGCCCATCCAATCCTTCATGGGTTCGATTGGCCACAATAATATTGTGGTCGGTATGAAGTTGTTTCACCAATGCCAAGCCTATACCCGAGCTTCCTCCTACAATTAAGATGTTTTTTCTCATTTTAGTTTTGGTATGTTCCGAACAATTCCGTTAATTTCTTTTGTCGATATTCGAATATTTCTTTCAGTTTGGGTTTGACCACTATGGGGTGAACCATTTGACCTAATAGCCCAAAAGGCACTTTATAGTCAATAATATCTTCCATTTCAACCCCGTTTTTTAGAGGACGAATAAAATGTTTGTGGTGCCACAAAGCGTAGGGACCGAATCTTTGTTCATCAACAAAATATTCTCCTTCTTTGACATGAGTGATTTCGGTGACCCATTGGGTGGGAATACCCATTAGTGGGGTGACGATATATTTGATGATCTGTCCGGGATACATCATTTTTTCGTCCCCTCCCAAGATTTCAAACCCCATGTAATCGGGGGTTATGGTTTTTAGATTTTTTGGGTCACTGAGAAACTGCCAGGCCTGATCCATACTGATGGGCAATTGCTGAGTCTCATGTAATCGGTATATTTTCATAACTAATTTATGGGCCAAATATACAAATTGTTTAACGATTTATTTAAAAAATTAAACAACATATAAACATTTTATAAAGAATCTTATAATTAGAGCGGGTTTTTTAAATTTGAAAAAAATATATCATGAGACTTACTTATTTTTTACTTTTCAATTTTTTAGTGACGGGTACCTTTGCTCAAGTCACAACGCCTCAACCCAGTCCCCGATCAAAAATCACACAACAAGTCGGGTTGACCCAGGTTGAGATTGATTATTCCCGACCCTCTGCCCGAGGAAGACAGATCATGGGCGGTTTGGTTCGTTATGGTGATATTTGGAGAACGGGCGCCAACCAAAACACTACGGTTTCTTTTTCTGACCCAGTCAGTGTTGAAGGTCAAACCTTGGCAGCTGGAAAATATGCCCTTTATACACGTCCTTCTGCCAATCAATGGGAAGTTTATTTTTACAAAAAAAACAATTTAGGAGATGCTTCTAG
Organism: Bacteroidota bacterium; assembly: GCA_009936675.1. GTDB lineage: Bacteria > Bacteroidota > Bacteroidia > Flavobacteriales > Flavobacteriaceae > UBA8316. The sequence continues at coordinate 3,498 of JAACDY010000134.1, read as the reverse complement.
TAATTGGGAACAGGATCAAGTGGCATTAACGGTGAGTGCTACTCTTGTTTATTTTGATCCCATGGTAGAGACTTTTACCATTTCTTTGTCCAATTTACAAAGTAATAGTGCTTCTATGAACTTGATTTGGGAACATACTTTGGTACCGATCTCCATTGTTGTTCCCACAGCATCCAAAGCTCAAGAGAGCATTGACAAGACCCTCTCTGGTGAACCCAAGGCAGGCGATTATTATCAAGCAGCGGTATATTATCTTCAAGAAAATAAAGACCTCAAAAAAGCACAGTCTTGGATGGAAAAGGCACTAGAGATGCGCGAAAAACCAGCCTATTGGATGTATCGTCAGTACGCATTGATCTTAGCCAAACGCAATGATAAAAATGCAGCGCTAAAAGCGGTTAAAAAGTCTTTAGCCTTGGCCGAAAAAGCGGGTAACAAAGATTATGTACTTATGAACAAGGCCTCCATTGCTGAATGGAGTAAATAGCCTTTTTTATAAAAAGGATCAACCCCTCTCTTAGGGGGGTTTTTTATTTAATAGTTTGGATTTAAACTCTTGAAATTGTTCCTAATACATTTGTCCAATTTCCTCGTTCTAAGGTTCCTTGTAAAGTATTTTATAAATAAACTATTTCTTAACAATAGGCTGAATGATCAGTGCTGTGATAATGGTCAGTACTGCTCCAATAACATTAAGCCAAAGAAAGGTTACCCATTCTTGACTGTAGATGATGAGCACGATAATTTCAGTAAGGATGGCAGCATAAAACACCGCATTGGCCCGAATGGATTTTAGAAAAATGGCGATCAGGAAAATGCCCAAAATGGTGCCATAAAACATGGAGCCAATGATATTGACCAATTGGATGAGATTTTCAAAGAGGTTACCTACCAAGGCAAAGGCAATGGCAATGATGCCCCAGAGCAGGGTAAATCCTCTGCCTGCCCATACATAATGCTTTTCGTCATGCCCATTACTGAATCGTTGGTACAAATCTACCACAGAGGTGGCAGACAGTGCATTGATCTCTGAGGCTGAAGAACTCATGGCAGCGGAGAGGATGACCGCCAGCAGCAGTCCGATCAAGCCTTGTGGTAAATAGTTTAGAATAAAATAGATAAAGACATAGTCCTTGTCGTTGGATTCAATTTGGGGTTGATTGACTTCCATGATTTTTTTAGCCTCAACCCGATTGATTTGAGCTTGATTTTCCAGTTGGAGGTATTTTTTTTGAGAGGTGGTGTTGGAGAAAAAATCTTCTTTTTGGAGTTGTTTTTGTTTTTCTTGATGGATGATATCGTTGGCGACTTCCAAGGCTTCAAATTGTTCACTGCCTTGGGTGGTTTTTATTTTTTCTAAAGCGTAAGGATTGAAATGTAGCGGAGCCTTTTCGAATTGAAAAAAGACAAAGACCAATACTCCAGTCAATAAGATAAAAAACTGCATGGGGATTTTCAGAAAACCATTCATTATGAGTCCCCTTTGGCTTTCGGCCAGCGACCTTCCTGAGAGGTAGCGTTGCACCTGACTTTGATCGGTACCAAAGTAGGAGAGGGCCAGAAAGAGTCCCCCAGTAACGCCGCTCCAAAAGTTGTAGCGATTATTGAAGTCTAAATTAAAATCGATTAGGTTGAGTTTGTCATTGATCCCAGCCAAATGAAGGGCGTTGGAAAATGTAAGGTTTTCGGGCAGGGCTCTTACGATAAAAATAAAAGCCGCCACCATACCCGAAAAAATAATAAACATCTGTTGTTTTTGGGTAACATTGACGGCCTGTGTTCCTCCAATTAAGGTGTAGAAGACCACTAATAAGCCAATGACCACAACCAGTAATTTTAGGTTCCAGCCCAATACTACACTCAGTATGATGGCGGGAGCGTAGATGGTAATTCCCGCAGCCAGTCCCCGTTGGACAAGGAACAAGGTAGCGGTTAGGGTTCGGGTTTTAAGATCAAAACGCTTTTCCAAAAACTCATAAGCCGTAAAGACTTTTAATCGGTGATAGACGGGCAGAAAAAACAAACAGATGATGATCATGGCAAAAGGCAATCCAAAATAGAACTGCACAAATCCCATCCCATCGTTGAAGGCTTGTCCTGGGGTGGACAAAAAGGTTATCGCACTGGCTTGGGTGGCCATTACGGAAAGTCCTACGGTAAACCACGATGCTTGATTTCCTCCACGGATGTAATCCTGAATGTTTTTATGAGAATTGTTTTTCCAAATCCCATAAACGATAATGAATATAAGGGTGAGGCTCATTACAGCCCAGTCTATCAATTCCATCAACTAAAATTTTTCATAAACAGATAGAAGAAGCTCCAAAAAAACAATTGAGTCAGTAGCAGTATCCAATAAATTTTGGGGAGTTTTTTTTTCACGGCTTTGCAATGAGGTTAAAGAACAAACGGTAGGCACCTGGAACGCCTGCTGGAAGCTGTCGGAAAAAACTCAAGCCAGTATAAACAATCCTTCCCTTACCGTAGTTCGCAACCAGAAGGCTTCCTTTTTTGGGAGATTCACCTGTATCGTTCATTTGCAGGAGGGGGGTGAATTGCTCGTCCCAAGAATTGGGAAAATACAAGCCTCTTTCTTGAACCCAGTCCTCGAAATCTTGAGATGTAATTTTATTGGGATGATTCAAAATCGGATGATTTGGATTAATGATTTGCACCCTGGCTTTTTCATTAGATACACGATCTCGAGAAAGGTTTAATTTCAGAGGTGTCAATTCCTTGGTTTTTAATCTTCTGCTGGTGTTGTATTGCATCAGTAGGTTACCTCCGGTTGCAACATATTCCCAAAGGATTTTGTTTTTATAAGCCAAAGCCTCATCGACATTGAAGGCTCTGATCCCGACGATTACTGTATCAAAGGAGTTTAATTTTTCAAGAGTGATATTCTTGGCTTTCAATATTTCTACTTCCACTCCTAGGGCAGTTAAGCTTTGAGGGATGTTGTCTCCCGCCCCTTCGATATAAGCTACTTTTTCTACGCCTGTTTTTAAACTTAGGGCTACCACTTTGGACTCAGCAGGGGAAACAAGGAATTGTTTGGGGATATGGTCGTATGCTATTTCTTGAAGGGAGGCTTGGAGTTTTTTTGTTTGGGTTTGAAGTAGGGGGCTTAAGTGGCCTACCGTTGTCTCTGATGGGGCTTTAATGTCAAAATAAAAATCGCTTTCATTTCCTTTGCCCGATAGGGATACTTCAACAGATTTGGGGTTTACTTCCCAAGATTTAGGGGTTTCTAATTCTAGTGTTCCTTCTACCTTGGGGCCTAGATTTTTGACACTTACCTTGACCTTGCGACTTTGATCGGTAGCAAAAAGAAAGACGGGGGCTTCGAGTTGGAGGGTGGCCTCAGGAAGGATGTGAAATGGTGTGATCACTTCCCCTTTAACGGGATCAGTTCTTCTGAATTTGAGCGGTAAGCCAATCTCTAACTTTTTTCCTTCGATCGATAAGTCAAGTGTGGCTTGATAGGCAGCTGGGCTT
>JAACDY010000133.1 GCA_009936675.1 Bacteroidota bacterium | reverse complement strand
GGCAGTCGCTTGGAATATCGTTATGACGCTGAAAGCAGATTCGAAGGGGGCAATGAATACCTTTTTTTTGACACCAAGAACATTCAAATCACCAGTGCAAATATCAGTTTGGTAGAATTGAATCGCTTGTATGAAACTTACTTAACGACCAATTTTGTTCGTAGGGGATACCCCTACAACTTTACCCAAGACCTCAATGGAGACTTCATCATCAGAACTCTGCAAGGATCAGAAAATGGGGATATAGAAGCCGACTACAGTTGGGTTCATTTCAGTCTGTCAGCCCCAGTTTTGCTCAAAGACCAAGAAATTTATGTCTATGGGAAATTCAATAATTACGAGTTGAATGAAAGCAATAGGATGTATTACAATCCCGCTTTGGAAATTTATGAAGGAGTAATGCTACTCAAACAAGGGATTTACAATTACAAATTTGTAGCCAAAACTCCAGAGTCCGAATTGTATAATGCCATATGTGGTGCTCATGCCCTGACCGAAAATCGCTATTTGATTTTGGTTTACTATAGATATTTTGGAAATCAACACGATTCACTGATCGCTATGGGTGAAACTTCCTCTTTTGAAATTATTGATTAATAGGGTTTTATTTAAGTTTTTAGAGTTTATTATCACATTTATTTTGTCTATATTAGCTATGGTAATTCTATTAAAATTATATAATGATTCAACAAGTAACAAGAGGTATAAAGATTTCTGTGGAGACAGACTATGAAGGCAGTTTCCTCAAAGACAACGTTCTTCATTATGCCTTTACTTACCGAATTGAAATAGAAAATCAAAGCAAAAGTTCTGTTCAGTTGTTGACCCGTCATTGGAAAATCAAAGAAGCTTTGAACAAAACCCAATATGTCAACGGGAATGGCGTAGTGGGCAAAAAACCAGTGATCAACCCAGGCGAAATTCACAAATACAAATCTGGATGCTTACTTTCCTCTGCTGTAGGAGCCATGAAAGGAGCTTACATCATGATTGATTTTTCCTCTACCAAAAAGTTTAACTTAGAAATCCCCCCCTTCAAACTTTCGGCTCCCTTTGTGCTGAATTAGTCCAAAGGACAATAGACCAATTTTTTAGTTTCAAAAAAGGCTTCGCCAAAATATTCTTTTAGCGGCAATACTTGTGCATTTTTATATTTCGAGAGTTCATCGCTTAGGTCTCCACCCTTGAGACACAAAAAACCATTTCTAATCGAATGATTTTGTTGATCACTGATCCTGTCTGCTGACCAATTCATCAATGTTTCTATTGGCGCAACAGCCCTACAGACCACAAAATCTACTTTAAATTCTAAATTTTCTACCCGATCGTAATAGGTACTGATGTTGTCCAATCCCAATTTATCTTTTACATCATTGATGACTTTAATTTTCTTGCCTATACTGTCTGCCAGATAAAAATGTACTTCGGGAAACACAATGGCCAAGGGCACTCCAGGAAAACCACCTCCTGTTCCCACATCTAGAATCTTAGTACCTGCCTTGAATTCAATAAATTTGGCGATTGACAAGGAATGAAGCACATGGTGCAAATAGAAATAATCCATGTCTTTTCTGGAAATTACATTGATGCGAGAATTCCAATCCTTGTAGATTTTGAAGAGGGATTCTAGCTGTTTTAATTGCTTTGAGTCTAAATCGTGAAAGTAGTCGTGAATAAAATTCAAGTCATTTTTTGTTAAAAATAGAGAGAATGCTTTAAAATTCAATAATTTTACAAGACCAACAATAAATAACTATGACCAAAAGATTAATCCCTCGCTTTTCTAGAAAAGAATCAAAAGAGTTCTTTCAAACGCTAAACAAAAGAGTTAATCAGTATTTTAAAGACAACCAATTGGCCAAGACTGGTAACTGGAAACTTTACCTAAAGTCAGTCATTATGTTCACCATATTGATCGCTCCATTTGTGCTGATCCTGTCCTTAAACATCAATGATTGGTTCAAGCTGATGCTGGCCGCTGTGATTGGAGTTGGCATGGCAGGAGTGGGAATGAATGTAATGCATGACGGCAACCACGGTTCATTTTCCAAACATCCTTGGATCAACAAATTGATGGGAAGCAGTATCTACATACTGGCAGGTAATGTTTTTAACTGGAAGGTACAACACAATGTTTTGCACCATACCTATACCAACATCAAAGACCATGACGAAGACCTTGAAGCTGGGATCGTTTTGCGTTTTTCCAAGCATGCAGAATGGAAACCTCATCACCAGTTTCAACACTTTTACTCTATATTACTTTATGGTCTATTGACCCTCAAATGGGCAATTGTTTCGGATTTTGTTAGATTGAAACGTTACCAAAAAGAAAATTTGTCTTATGCCAATAGTAAAAGCCATTCCACACAATGGGTGGGATTAGTAATATCTAAAATTGTCTATTTTTCAATATGGATCGTATTGCCCATATTTATTTTTAACATCGTTTGGTGGAAGGTATTGATTGGATTTTTTGTGATGCACTACACTGCAAGTTTAATTTTGAGTCTGGTCTTCCAATTGGCACATGTAATTGGTGAGGCCGATATGCCTTTGCCTGATTTTAAAACTGGAAGTATGAAGAATTCATGGGCGGTTCACCAACTCAAAACCACCGTGAACTTTTCGACCAAAAACAAGATTGTCAACTGGTTTACAGGTGGCTTGAATCATCAGATCGAACATCATATTTTCCCTCATATTTCTCACGTTCATTATACCAAGATATCTGAAATCGTCAAGAAAACAGCGCGCGAATTCAACTTGCCTTACAACGAATTCGAAACCACGCGCAGTGCAATACAATCACACTTTAAATTTTTAAAACAAATGGGCATGCGGCCTGTTTATGTTCAATCATAAGTCAATTTTTTAATGTTATCCAATCGAATTAAGAGTCTGCCGGCCTCGGCAACTTTGGCTATGGCAGCAAAAGCCAGAGAGCTGAAGAATCAAGGTATTGACATCATCGGTCTCAGTTTGGGAGAACCCGATTTCAACACCCCGGAATTTATCAAAGATGCCGCCATCCAAGCGGTCAAAGACAATTACAATTCCTATTCACCAGTCGATGGTTATGCCGACCTGAAAGCGGCCATTTGTGAGAAATTTAAGCGCGATAATGCATTGGAATATCAAGCCTCTCAGATCGTTGTTTCTAATGGAGCCAAGCAATCGATCGCTAATTTGTGTATGGTCTTGCTCGATCCAGGCGACGAAGTCCTCTTGCCTGCTCCATACTGGGTAAGCTATTCGGCCATTGCAACCTTGGCAGAGGCCAAATCCATCATCATTCCCTCATCGATAGAAAATGATTTCAAGATTACCCCCGAACAACTCGAAGCGGCCATCACCCCCAAAACCAAACTGGTGATGTTCAATTCCCCCAATAACCCCAGTGGAACCATCTATACAGAAGCGGAGTACCGGGCATTGGGAGCTGTACTTCAAAAATACCCCGACATCTATATATTGTCGGATGAAATATACGACCACATCAATTATGGCACACCGCATTTTAGCATTGCTGCCATAGACGAATTGTATGACAGAACCATAACCGTCAATGGGGTGGCCAAAGCATTTGCCATGACCGGTTGGCGAATCGGATATATCGGAGCTCCTGAGTGGATTGCAAAGGCTTGTAACAAAATGCAAGGTCAAATGACTTCGGGTGCCAATTGTATCGCCCAAAGGGCAACCATTGCTGCAGTATCAGCCCCTACCAGCCAAATCCAATATATGGTGGATGAATTCAATAACAGACGAGGTTTGATATTGAACTTACTCTCCGAAATTCCCGGATTCAAACTTAACGAACCCCAAGGTGCATTCTATGTATTCCCCGATGTTTCCTCCTATTTTGGAAAAACCATCAAAGGACAAACCATCGAAAATGCGAATGATTTTGCTTTGTTTTTGTTGGAAGAAGCCCATGTAGCAACAGTAACTGGCGAGGCCTTTGGGAATTCTGATTGCATCAGGATTTCCTATGCCGCCTCTGAGGAAGAAATCAAGACAGCTGTAGAGAGAATTAAAAATGCTTTAAGCTAAAAATTAAAAAGCCTCCAGATGGAGGCTTTTTTGATTTATCCGTTGATCACCTTTTCTTGGTGATTGATTGACTCTTGGTGAATGGCTTTAAAAATTCGGGTGATGAATTCCTCACTCAAATCTCTTTCGCCTCCCTCCGCTTGCATGGTCTCCAAAATTTCATTCCAACGTTTGTTTTGCAACACTGCTACGTTGTTGTCTTTTTTGAGTTGACCAATCAATTCAGCGACTTTCATTCGTTTGCCCAAAGCATCCAAAATGGTTTGATCACTTACATCGATTTGCTCCCTCAAAGTTTCAAGTTCCTTTTGATAACTTTCTTCATCGGTGGTCTCCTTTCGGATTTTTAGATCATTCATGATCTCTACCAAACGGGCAGGGGTTACCTGCTGTTTGGCATCACTCCAAGCATTGTCTGGATCCCAGTGGGTTTCAATCATAAGCCCGTCAAAATTGAGATCCAAAGCCCTTTGACTGAGGTTAAAAATCAAATCTCTACGCCCTGCAATGTGCGATGGATCACAGATCAATGGCATATCGGGAAATTTATTTTGGAATTCAACAGCAATTTGCCATTCGGGATTATTTCGGTATTTAGATTTATCATAGGTGGAAAAACCCCGGTGGATGACACCCAACTTTTTGATGTTGGCAGCATAAAGTCTTTCTAAACCACCCATCCAAAGGGCCAAATCAGGGTTTACAGGGTTTTTAACCAAAACGATTTTATCTGTACCGTTTAGTGCATCTGCAATTTCTTGGATGATGAATGGGCTTACAGTAGAACGAGCACCAATCCAAAGAATATCGATGTCTGCCTCTAAAGCCAATTTAACATGGTCTTTGTTAGCCACCTCCGTTGAGGTCAATAGACCCGTTTGTTCTTTTACTTTTTTGAGCCAATCCAAGCCAATGGCCCCAACCCCTTCGAACATACCGGGTCGGGTTCT
>JAACDY010000132.1 GCA_009936675.1 Bacteroidota bacterium | reverse complement strand
GTATAAATCAGCGCATCTTTTGGAACTTTACCATTGTCAAAACCTCCACTGGCATCTACCAAATCGTAAATGCGTTTTCGCAGGACGGGATCGACAATTTTTTTAACCTGCTTGGCGGTTTGAATCTGTTCCACTGCTTTTCGAATGTGAAATCCATGGGTCTCATGGTGTGGAGACTTGCGTTTGCCATAAAACAACTCTTTATGCAATTGATCACGAGCAGAGTGTGAGCGTTGGGTATAAAGGGTTTTGCCTTCTTTATGTTTTCTCACCGCAATCGTAAAGCATTGTTTTGGGCGTTGAAAACTAATCGGCATGGCATAAAACTCACGCTCAACATCCTTTTTAAAACTTTTCCAGGGGAGTGGGAAGTTTTTTGGAGAATTTTGCTCATATCGATTCCATTTGGTGAGCTCTAAAAGAAGTTCTGGGGTTTTTACTGCTGTGATTAAAGCATCTAGCCCATGGCGTCGATAGTCACCCAAGGGTTCGTTTTCTAAGAAATTATCGAAAGAATCCAAATACCAGTTTTTTCGCAAACTATGTGTTGCATGCCCTAAGGTCATCTGCACATTCGGACAAACTTCTTGTAAGAGTTCCTTGATCGATAAACTCACATGATGACAGTCGTTGAACTCGTTGCTAATCGCATCTTGCGCATAGTTCGACATGGTAAACTGCTTAAATTTGGAGAGATTTTCCTGTTTTTTTGTGCCCAAAAATTGGCTTAGTATTCGCGTTTTGACTTGTTCCCAAACGCCAGGACCCTGTGCTGTGAAATACTCCCAAGGAGTTAAATCGATGATATTGTGCTTAAATGAAGTGAAACATATCGTTTTATTCTGATCAGAATCGTTAAAAAATCGACGCCATGGAAGGATGTAAACGATAGAAACTTCGTTTGAGAAGAGTTGGTGAATAGTTATGGGCTCGCCAGTATAGGGGCAACAGCGGTTGGCTTCTTCCCAAAGTCGGTGTTTAAATACATTGGTATGCGTGGGATTTTTTCCCATCTCTAAGACTGTTTTTTGATGAAACTCATAGGTGAGGTTTCGTTTTCTTCTCGTCATCAATTGTCTTTTTCGTCCCGATCGACTTGCTTTGAGTTCGGGGCGTATAAACAACTTTATCTCGTCGACCATACCTTGCTGGTTTATGATAGTGTTAACCATTTTTCTCAATTCAAAAACAGGTTTCTGAAGAATGGGTTTGAAATGACTTAGAATATACTGGTCAGAGCTGTCGTTTATTTGAAAGCCATTGGACTCATTCAGTGAATCCGCATTGATATATTGGGAATACTTTTGCAAATCAAAGTTTGTGATGCTATACTTCTTACGTAAGATTGCTTTGATAGACTCTGGCTTAATGTTTTGTTTGGTGACTTCATAGACCTTTACCAATTCTTTGATGCACTCTGCCTCAGCCGTATTTGAAAGCATGAGCCATTCTTTTTCAGTAGCTTGTTTAACAGCAGATAAAAATACCGCTTGGGCAAAGGTCAAACCCAACTCCAGGAAATAGGAGAAATTTCGAATCGCTTTAACTCTGACAGCCGCATATCCTTTGTTGAGTTCGAGTTTGCAGAGCCGCACACTTTGCTCTTTAGAAAATCCCCATACGCGTATTGCGTAATCTTGAAGTTTCTTTTCATTGTCAAAAAAGAAGATCGCATGCCAAATATCAATTTGTTCTTCTAAGGGTTTTGAGAAAAATGTAGGGCCAAAAAGTTGAGGCTTTCCAAGATTTACCAAAGTATGAGACAAATAAATTTTTGAGCTTTCATTGATGTTAAACTGTATGGACTCATCTTCCATACCCAATGCTTTTCGTACTTTTTTAAATGAAAATTGAGTGAACCGTAAGGCAATGGCCAATACCTTTTCACGCTGTTTGGTGTTGAGGGATTTGCCATCGTATTGAATCTGACTGATCCACTTTAAAATATAGAAATACTCGTAGATAGGGTTTGATATGGGCGTTCCTTTTTTTCCGCGTTCATATAGGCATTTATTTCGTCTGGTTTGACTGCTTTTGAGTTCTCGTTGAAAAAAAAGCAAACCAGTCATTCCATCGTTCAGAGGCAGTGGTTTCCCTCCTAATTTTTCACGAAGATTTTCATTAAGTGAAGGGTGAAAGTCCTTTTGCTTGTCGTAAAGTTTATGAAACTCATCGACAAACATCATTCTGTCAAGATATCGGTTTCGAATCCGTTCATCTGACTTTTTAAACGATCTTTGCTTTGGTTACTGAAGAGTGGCCAAATGCTGTCCCAGCGTAAATCCCTTCTTGTGCTGTTTTTGTGTTGCATAAAGACCCAATCGCTTTGTTTTGGGGTCTCCATTCATGAAGATGCTTTTGTCCTTATTGTGGTCATTCAGTTTGGATACGAGCTTTCCTCTACGTTGTGCCAAGTGGTATAGCACACGTCCCAGTTCTGACAACTTCAGTTTTTGAGAAACGCCTTGTACTCGAAGGTCATAGGGGTTTAACTTAAGCCAGTCTTCAAGCTCTTTTGTCGGAAAAATTCCTTTGTTTTTCCATAAAATCCAAGCACTAATTGGACAAGGACACATTTTATTTTCAATCAGTAATCTGAGTAATAGCAATTTTCTATATTGTCTTCTCGATGCACTCTTTCTTGCATTGCGGTATTTTGTTCTAAGGGCCAAATGAGATTCTTCAAGCAACCCAGATCCCAAGTTCAATACCGATGGTTGAAATACTCTCACCCCAGTATGGAGGATTGGAGACTGTTGTTCCTTGTCAAGGAGTGCCCAACTTATACAGTTATAATTTACGGTGATACCTAATGTTTTATTCATTTTTTTATATATTTAAGGCATCTTATCACAATAAGGCTATATGCCGAAGACGAAAAGTCTACAAATCCCGCCTCGGTGGGATTTTTAATTTCACTTAAATAATTTTAACATTTATTTAAAAAAACAATCGGCGTTAAAAAAATAGGTGTTAACGCCGACTGAACTGATGAAACTAAAACACTGGATTGGTATATCAACCAATCATATCTAGGGCAAAAAAGGGATACAGACTTGTTGGATAAGGGCAACGCCTTTTAATGAGAAAACTAAAAATGAAAAAACAATAAACAAGTCTGTATCGTCTTTATGTCTTCAAAGATGCCAGAAATAATAGAGGAGTTGGTTCATTTTTTGTGAATCAATTATAATTGAATGTGAACAAGCGAAAATTAGCTATGAACAGTAAAAAAAGAAAAAATAATAGTGTAAGAAAATACGTATTTTAGTGTAGTCTAAATCCTAGAAATAATCAAAACGATTATCCACCACTTCATACTGGTCACGAATAACTTCATCAATCAGTGGGCGCAAACGATTGACCACTTCCTCGCTCAGCAAGCTAGAATAACCCTCATAAGAACGCAAAGGAGTCGCTTCTTCAAAGAGGTCCACTTCCAACACAAACACCCCTTGTTTCCCTTGTATCAAAGCAGAGGTCTCATTCATTTGTATTGAAAATCCTGATCCGACAACAAAGGGCTCTGTCCCTGCCCCAGCAATCGACCCCGCAGCGGCGTTAATCGCAGATGAGGTTGAGATGGTTTGACCATAGTCTTCTGCAAGAGTCGCGAGGGTTGCGCTGCTCCCATATTTTGAAACGAGCAACTCATATTTCTTGTCTTGCAATAATATTGGACGAACACGATTCTGGGCACCTTCTACGCTCTCAGTCCCTGCTGCTGTTACATCGGTCAACTCGGCAACCACATAGCCACCACCCATAAGGTCAAATCGTTTGATGTCATTTACTTTCGTTTCTTTCTTAAACGCCCACTTTACAATGGTGCGCTGAGCGCTTAAGCCCGGAATGCTCTCTTCCATAAGTGATAGGTTGGCTGCACTTCGCGGGTCATATCCGTATGATTCTGCCGCGGAAATAAATCCATTTTTCTTGCTATCGATCTCAAATTCTGTGGCCGTGCGAAAAACCTCGTTGCTCGTGGTCTCGGATGGTACGATCTTTTTTACTACAGAAGCGACTAAAACGACATCTTCTTTTTCTTGAACCTCGATAATATGGAAACCAAAGTCGGTCTCTACAACTCCTGTAGAACCAATTGGCTTTGCAAATGCATAATCATTAAATGCCTCTACCATATCACCACGTCTAAAAAATCCAAGATCACCACCCCGATTTTTTGATGGCCCATCCGAATAGGTTCTTGCCAACTCGGCAAAATCTGCTCCCTTCGCACGCACCAAACGTAAAACACGATAGGCCTCTTGGCGTGCTTC
>JAACDY010000131.1 GCA_009936675.1 Bacteroidota bacterium | reverse complement strand
CCAGGAATGTGCTCTGCCAATTGCTTACTGGTCTCCAAACTGACCTCAAAGGTTTTGAGGTTGCGGTTGTTTACCCCCAGCATGTCCAAAGAAGGCATAATGGCTTTGTCCAACTCTTCTCGGTTGTGAACTTCCAACAATACCTCCAAGTCCAAACTTTGTGCTGTTTCGGACAGTTGTTTGATTTGTGTTCGATCCAAAACAGCCGCAATCAACAAGATCACATCGGCCCCGTGGGCCTTGGCTTCGATCAGTTGGTAGGGGTCAATGATGAATTCTTTTCTCAATAGGGGAAGTTGGCATACCGCCCGGGCGGCGGTCAGATCTTCAAAACTGCCTCCAAAATACTTTTGATCGGTCAGCACCGACATCCCACAGACCCCTGCTTTTTCATAGCCTAGGGCAACGTTGTGGACAGACAAACTGCTGTTGATGTTGTCCAGTGATGGGGAACGCCGCTTGTGTTCGGCAATGATGCCCGAAGGGCTGGCTTGCAAACGTTGAGACAGAGATATGCCCTTTCGGTCAAACATGGGCGATTGCTCCCAATAGGAAGTTGGAAAAGCTTTTTTTCGCAGTTCGACCTCTTTTATTTTATCGATGATGATGTGGTCCAAGATGGTCATGCGGCACTCAGGTTTTGAAGGGTTTTAAAGGCCTTGGCGGCTTGGCCAGACAACAAGGAGGTTTTGGCTTTTTCAAAAGCTTCCAAGGGGGTGCAGTCGGTAGCAGTCGCAATGGCCATCGCGGCATTGGCACAAACCACATTATTTTGGGCTTCAGTGCCCTTAGCGTCCAATACGGCAGTGAAAATGGCAGCAGAGGAGGGAACATTGTCCCCACCGCTGATTTGTTTTTCGAGCAGGGGTTGCAGGCCAAAATCTTGGGGGGCAATAAGACTTTCTCCTGAGTTTCTAATGGCCTTGGCCGGGCCGGTCAACGAAATTTCATCATAGCCATCCAAGGCGTATAAGATGGTAAAGTTTTGATCGGTTTTTTGGAAGAGGTAGCCGTATAGCCTGGCCAATTCCAAATTAAAAACCCCCGTTAGTTGGTGTTGGGGAAAGGCAGGGTTGACCAGTGGCCCCAGCATATTAAAAAATGTTTTTACCCCCAATTCCCTTCGAATGGGAGCAACGTTTTTCATGGCGGGGTGAAACAGCGGGGCATGGAGGTTGCAAATACCCGCTTGGTCGATACAGCGTTTGAGGAAATCAGCATCATTGGAGAACCGAATCCCCAAATGCTCCAAAACATTGCTGGAGCCACAGCCAGAGGAAACTCCGTAATTGCCGTGTTTGGCGACTTTGATTCCTGCTCCTGCCGTCACAAAAGAGGCCAAAGTAGAGATGTTAAAGGTGTCCTTGCCATCTCCTCCGGTGCCGCACAAATCGATGGGACTGAATTCACTCAAATCGATGGCCAAACACAATTTTTGCAGTGCTTTTCTAAAGCCTTCGAGTTCTTCGAGGGTGATGCTACGCATCATGAATACGGTCAAAAAAGAGGCGATCTGACTGGGGTTGTATTGCCCTTCGGCAATGCCCGTCAGTATGCTTTCAGCTTCGTGGGAGTCTAGGGTCTCGTGTTGGGTCAGGCGATGGAGTATGGTTTTCATATTTCAGCTGTTGATCCAGTTTTCTAATATTTTTTTTCCATGGAGCGTCAAGATGGATTCGGGATGAAATTGTACCCCCCTGATGGGAAGATTTTGGTGTCTGAGGGACATCAGTTGTTGGTTGTCATCAAAAGAAGTGGCGACCAAATCATTGGGCAATGGGCTTTGAACCACCCAAGAGTGGTAGCGTCCCACCTCAAAGTTTTTGGGCAAGTCTCTGAACAATAGATCGTCTTCGACCACCGTCACAGGGGTAGCGACACCGTGGAATACCGTATCCAAATTGATAAGGCTAGCACCAAAAACTTCTCCTATGGCCTGTTGGCCTAGACACACTCCTAAAATTTTCTTGCTGGGGGCGTATTTTTCGATGGTGGCTTTGAGCAATCCGGCCTCGTCTGGAATGCCCGGGCCAGGAGAAAGCAAGAGGTATTCATAGGCCTCGGGTTCGGAAAGCTCAAATTGATCGTTGCGCCGAACGGTGACTTCGGCTCCCAATTCCTCCAGATAATGCACCAAATTGTAGGTGAAGGAATCGTAATTATCAATGACAAATATTTTTTTCATACCTATATTTTTTCGGCCAGTGTTAGGGCTTTATCCAAGGCCCCCAATTTGTTGTAAACTTCTTGTAATTCATTTTCGGGAACAGATTTGGAGACTATGCCTGCTCCAGCCTGATAGTGGAGCTGTTGGTTTTTACTCATAAAAGAACGAATGATAATGCAGTGGTTAAAGTTGCCTTCAAAATCCATATAACCGAGCGCACCACCGTATGCATTTCGGGCGGAGTTTTCATAGCGATCGATGAGTTGTAGGGCCATGTGTTTTGGGGCTCCGCTGAGGGTACCTGCCGGAAAGGTGTCGGCCACCACCTGAAAGGTTTTGGCCTTGGGTTTGAGGTGGGCCGTTACTTTGGAAACCAAGTGAATGACGTGGGAGAAAAATTGTATTTCTCTGTTTTTTTCAACGACGACCCCTGTGCCGTTTCGGCTGAGGTCGTTGCGTGCCAGATCGACCAGCATGACGTGCTCGCTGTTTTCTTTGGGATCGGCCGCCAGTCGTTCGGCAGCGGCTCGGTCTTCATCGTCCTTGCCCGTTCGTTTAAAGGTTCCTGCAATGGGGTGAATCTCTGCTTTTCCGTCTTCCACGATCAACTGTGCTTCGGGTGAACTGCCGAAGATTTTGAAATCCCCATAGTCAAAAAAGAAGAGGTAGGGAGAGGGGTTGATGGATCTCAATGTGCGATATACGTTAAATTCGTCTCCCGAAAAGCCTTGTGAAAAGTGGCGTGAAAGTACCAACTGAAAAACATCTCCCCTAAAACAGTGTTCTTTGGCCTTGTTGACCAATGCAGTAAATTCTTTATCGGTGAGGTTGGAGGATTTTTCGCCCTGTTTTTTAAATTGATAGGCGGTGGTGTTGTCTTTTTTGAGAATTTTTTCAATCCGATCCAAGTTGTTCGAGCCGTCATAAGAATGGGAAAACAAATGTGCCTCGTGATTGAAAAGGCTAATGGCAATCACGTTTTGATAAACCGCATAATAGATTTCTGGCAAATCCAAGTTGTCTTTTTCCTTGCGCAGGGTCAACCGATCAAAATGGGCCACTGCCTCGTGAGTGATGAATCCAAAAAGTCCGTTGGTGATGAACTTGAAAGGGTATTTTTTGGATTCAAACTGGCGTGCAAAATCCTGAACCAATTCGGGGACTTGGTCTGTTGCGGTCAAGCTTTTTTCTTCTTGACTTCCGTCGGGAAAGTTATAGCTGATCTTTCCCCCACTGATGCTCAGACTGGCAATGGGATTGCAACAGATGTAGGAGAAATTGTTGGTCCGAGCGTCGTAGTCACTGCTCTCCAGCAAAAGGCTATGGGGAAATTGATCTCTGATTTTGAGATAGACACTGACCGGGGTGAGGGTGTCGGCCAAAATTTTTTGGTGCTCGGAATGTAATTTAAACCTTTTACTCATGGTGTAAAATTAAAAAAGGCCTGTCGTGATGACAAGCCTTTGATATGGATATTGCGGGATCACGAATTGTTTGTAACAGTTCGTACCACCAGCTTATGTTTTTCTTTTTAAAATTCATTACGCAAATATAGATGAAAAAAACATTTAAGCAACCCAATGTTTATTTTTTAAGCCTAATTCCATTGAAGGCTCACTTCCATTTTGATATCATCGAGAATGAGTTTATCGCCGAGGTTTTCGAAAAAGGAACCAGAGCGGAAACGTACATTGTATTTGGATCGATCAAAGGTCAGTTGGGCCACTGCCGAATTGTTGTCTCCCAAGGTCATGGTAAAATCGATGGGATGTTGTATGCCTTTGATGGTCAGTTCACCGTATAATTTTTGTACACCGCCTTCGACTTTGGCTTTTTGAGTGATCTTGAGTTTGGCCTCTGGATTTTTGTCAACACTAAAAAAATCATCGGATTTAAGATGGCCTTCAAGTTTAGTTTTACCACGCCCAGAGAGGTCTTCGACTGAAAGAGAGTTCATGTCTACGGTAAAATTTCCGCCAGTAATCACGCCATCTTGCACGTCTATTTGAGCGGACTTAAAGCTGAGATTGCCATAATGGGTTTTTCCGGTGAGTTCTTCTCCGTACCAACGGATGTTGCTTTGCGCCGTGTCGGCCGTTAAGTTCTGAGCTTGTGTAAATCCAAAGCTCAAAAGGATTAGATTAATGGACAATACTAGTTGTAATGGTTTTTTCATAATGTTAAATTTGAAATTAGCGATTTAAAGTAATTTTGTTGATGAGGTTTCTCAGGATTTTTTGTTCCTCCAAGCTCAAGGGTTGCAATATGGCGGCTTCTGTTTCTTGAATTTTGTTGTCGAGTTGATTCAAAACCTCCAAGCCTTTGTCGGTAATAAAGATTTCGATTTTTCTCCTGTTGTCTTTGCAGATTTTCCGAACCACCAATTTTTTTTCAATCAATTTATCTATCAGCCGAGTGGTGTTGCTCATTTTGTGGATCATCCGCTTTTGAACAGTTTGTAAATTGGCAGGGACTCCTTTGCGTCCTCTTAAAATTCTTAGTACATTGAACTGTTGTAGAGAAATTCCAGAAGATTTGAGGGCGGTTCCCACAAACTCCTCTGCTTTACATCCTGCTTTGAGTAATCCGACAACTGTATTTTTAGCCAGATCTAAAGATTTCATACTTGTTGTTACAACTTTTGTTGACACAAATGTATTATAAAATTATAAATTACCAATGAAATTGTGTTTTTTTTGACCCAAGTATTTTAAATTTGAATAAAAATAAAAAATGGACTTATCACAAGAAGAATGGAAGCATAAACTGGAAAACGATGACAACGCTTTTTTGCTTGATGTAAGAACCCTAGAAGAATTCGAAGAAGGACACATCCCCAACGCAAGATTGTTGGACATCCGACAAGCAGGCAGTTTTATGGAAGAAATCCAATCTATGGATGCCTCAAAACATTACTACGTCTATTGTAGATCGGGAGCGAGAAGTGCCCAAGCCTGTCAATTGATGGGTCAGATGGGTATGGGTACCACGTATAATTTACTGGGTGGATTTATGGAATGGGATGGCGCTTCAGCCTAGAAGATTTGATTGACATAACGACCCCAAATCGAGATGAAAGAGGACTTTTTACATTATATGTGGCGATTCCAAAAAATGGGCCACCTTCCCCTAGAGACTGCTTCAGGGGCACCCATTAGGGTGATTAATCCTGGTCTGCCTAATTCTGGAGGTGGTCCTGACTTTACCAACGCCAAAATGTGGATTGGAGAGACTCTTTGGGCAGGAGCCGTCGAGCTTCGTCTGAGCGCTTCTTCCTGGTACCATCATTCTCATCATCTGGACAAAAGTTATGATGCTGTAATCCTTCATGTGGTATGGGAAAATGACGCCGAAGCTTGTTACCCTTCTGGACGTTTGATTCCTTGTTTGGAATTGTCCAAACGCATTGCTCCCCAAAAGATGGAGGCTTACTTCAAAAATTTTCACAAGAAGCCCCATTGTATTCCTTGTGAAAAGCATATTGATCGTTATCCCAATTTTCAATGGTTCACTTGGAAGGAACGCCTTGACTTTGGACGATTGGAACAAAAAACAGAACTTATTTTTGGGCTTCTAAAAGCCAACAATAACAATTGGGAAGCCACGCTGTTTCAGCTTTTGGCCAAAAACTTTGGCTTGAATCGAAACGGCAATTTATTTCTAAAATGGGCACAATCCCTTCCTTTTAATATCATTCAAAAAAACACCGATGAGCCAGAGGTTTTGGAGGCACTTTTTATGGGGATTTCGGGTTTGCTTCAGGGAGAAATGAACAGTCCCTACAAAAAATACTTGCACCAGCATTACGATTATCTCAAGCAAAAATTCGGTTTTGACGATATTTTGGGGATGAAATTGAATTTCAAAGGCTTGCGCCCCTCCAATTTTCCCACCATTCGCCTGTCCCAATTGGCGCAATTTTACCATCACAACCCACGTCCATTTGCCCAACTGATGGAGGCCGAAAAACCTAAAGATTTGGAGTGGATTCGCACAGTGGGCGTCTCCGACTTTTGGAAAACACATTATACTTTTGAACGGGAGTCGGCCTCAAAACCCAAACGGCTGTCTCAATCCTTTTTTGAGTTGTTGATGATCAATACTTTGATCCCACTGCGATTTGCCTGCAAACAAAAACAATTGGGGACGACAGATGAACTGATCATTCAGTGGATTGAAGCCTTTTCTTGCGAACGCAACGGTATCACTAGAGGGTTTTCTCAATTGGGAATGGCGATGGAATCTGCCCTAGATTCTCAAGCTTTAATTCAGCTCAAAAGATTTTATTGTGATAAAAAAAGGTGTTTGCGTTGTGCGGTGGGATTTTATTAGTTCGATTTTTCGCCTTAACTTTATGCTATGAGTCAAGTGAGTTCGATGCGCCATTTTTTTGAAAAGTATGGCTTTGCTGTTTCTACCCGTTTGGCAGATTCCTTGGGTATGAGTGTAAAAAGTGTGCGTTTGTTTTTTGTTTACGCTTCTTTTACGACCATAGTGGGGGGCTTTATTATTTATTTGACCTTGGCGTTTTGGCTCAAACTCAAGGATTTGGTCTATACCAACAGAACTTCCGTATTCGACCTATGACGTGAAATCTTTTAGCCCCAATTTTTTTACCGCCCTTCTCTTAATTTTATTGGTTTCCTGTGTTGGAGCTGTAGGGTATTATTGGCTATTGCCCGATATCAGCGTGGTGGATGCGCTCTATATGACAGCCATCACCCTAAGCACTGTGGGCTTTGGCGAGGTTGCTCCCATGACTTCCCAGGCCAAAATATTCACCATACTTTTTATCATGATGAGTCTAACGGTCTTTGCCTTTGGGATCAAAGAACTTACCCAATTTGTAGTGACGGAAAATATTTTTGAAAAAATCAAACAAAAAAAGATGAAGAAAATAACAGCTAGCTTCAAAGATCATACCCTGATCTGTGGTTATGGTCGCAATGGACGTCAGGCCGCCTACCGCTTGCTGAACTACGGTCACCCTTTTGTGGTGATCGAACAAAATTCAGAAGTGATTCAAGGCCATGAAAAGATTCAATTTATTCAGGGAGATGCCCGCCAAGATAGCATCCTTGAACAGGCCAATATCCAAAATGCCAAGCATTTGATCGCCGCACTGCCCAATGATGTGGACAATTTGTTTGTGGTTTTGTCTGCCAGAGAACTCAATCCCAACCTGTTGATCGTCAGTCGCTTGACAGAAGCGAGTAATCAGGCCAAGCTTAGACGTGCAGGAGCCGATCATATCATTATGCCCGATAGAATTGGGGGAGATCATATGGCCAGTTTGTTGATGGTTCCCGATTTGATCCGTTTTTTGGAGGAATTGAGTTGGTTGGAACAAGACAGCCCCAATTTGGAGGAGATTGCCATTGATGCCCTCCCTAAAAAATTCCACAGTTGCTCACTTTCCGATTTGGAAATTCGCAAAAAAACCCGATGCAATGTAGTGGGCTTCAGAAATGCTCAAGGACAATTGATGATCAATCCCCCTGCTGACTTGAAATTGGAGTCCCAAAGTAAGTTGATTGTTTTGGGGGATAGCAATGCCATTACCGAATTAAATGCAATGTTTGATTTGGATTAGTTTGATTTTCCCAATGTTTTTAGGATATTGCGAAGGACAATACAAAAAATCATGAAGTATTCTTCCCTATCCAAAACTCTCTTTTTGTTCTTTTTTATGACTTTGATTCCTTGGGCCAGCAGTGCCCAGGAGCAGGGGTTGGACGACAGAATCAACGAGGCATTTACCCCCATTGCCAATTGGTGGGGTGCCGTTATTTTACATAATTTCCCAGGAACCTCTATTCCTACCATTATCATATTGTTGGTGGGCGGTGCGTTGTTTTTTACGGTTTATTTTGGATTTGTGAATGTGCGGCGATTTCCTACAGCCGTTCAGACGGTCAGAGGGAAATACGATGAACTGGATCACCACGAAGCCGGAGTACCAGATTTGGCCATCGAAGGAGACATCAAAGACACCATAAGGGACGAAAGTGAAGAGGGAGAGGTGAGTCATTTCCAAGCCTTGGCCACAGCAGTTTCAGGAACGGTGGGCAATGGAAATATTGCAGGAGTGGCGCTGGCCATTGCCGTAGGAGGGCCAGGGGCGACTTTTTGGATGATTCTATGTGGCCTTCTGGGTATGTCAACCAAATTTGTAGAATGTACTCTGGGTGTGCGATACCGAGATGTTGGCGAAGACGGAACCGTCTATGGAGGTCCCATGTATTATTTGACCAAAGGCCTTAAAGAACGAGGGATGGGTAGATTTGGAAAATTTTTGGCCGTCACCTTTGCAGTACTGTGTATAGGAGCGTCTTTTGGCGGGGGAAATGCCGCTCAGTCCAATCAAGCCGCCATGCAATTGGTCAGCTCCTTTGGGATGACCGGAGGCAGTGCCAGAACCATTATCGGCTTGATCATGATGGTTTTTGTTGGATTTATCATCATTGGAGGGATCAAACGAATTGCCTCAGTTACAGAAAAAATAGTGCCCTTTATGGCCGTGATGTATGTTTTGGCATGTCTTTATATTATTGGAAGTAATTTTAGTTACGTCGACGATGCTTTTGGGATGATTTTTACCCAAGCCTTTAATCCTCAAGCAGGACTGGGAGGTGTTTTGGGAGTGCTGATCACGGGTTTTCGTCGAGCAGCTTTTTCCAATGAAGCCGGAGCAGGGTCGGCCTCGATCGCCCATGCTGCCGTAAAGACAAAATACCCTGCATCGGAGGGATTGGTGGCACTCTTGGAACCTTTTATTGACACGGTGGTGATCTGTACCCTGACCGCTTTGGTGATCATCATCTTTAACGGAGACAGTACCGTATTTGATTATGGAGGGGTAGGAGGTAAGGTGATGATTGATGGAGTGGCCGTGGAAGGCGCTGGAATTACGGCGGCGGCCTTTTCAGAATACATTGCTTTTGCAGGTCCATTTTTGACCCTTGCCGTGGTGTTGTTTGCCGTTTCTACTATGATCTCTTGGTCCTATTACGGATTGCAGTCATGGATGTATGTTTTTGGCAAGAGCAAAGCCGCTGACCTTTCCTACAAAATCTTGTTTTTAATTTTTATTGTGATCGGAGCTGCCGGGGATATGTCTGCTGTTTGGACCTTTTCCGATGCCATGATTTTGGCTTTGGTATTTCCCAATATGATCGGCCTGATATTGCTCTACCCCAAAGTAAAAGAAGAATTGACAGTTTATCTTGCTGCCATCAATGGCAAGAAAGACTGAGTCCAAAACGGTTATGAAATTTATCGGTCCCCATTTCCATTTGCGCAAACCCCAACGGAATGCCTTGCTGCTACTGTTGGTCTTGGTATTGTGTTTTCCCTTTTTAAAAGATTTTGTACCCCTGACTCCCCTTGCACCCCTGGACGAGCAATCCATGCGAAAACATCAAAAATGGATTGACTCCCTCTCCCAGATCAATGTATCCAAACCAAAAATTTATCCCTTTAACCCCAATTTT
>JAACDY010000130.1 GCA_009936675.1 Bacteroidota bacterium | reverse complement strand
TATGCTCGACTTAGAGCCATAGAAAACAGAAGAAGTATTGTCAGAAGTGCCAATACTGGTATTTCAGCAGTCATCAATGCCAAAGGAGAAATAACCAATAAACTTCCCTATGACACCAAGGGCGTCTTGAAGGCTAAGTTTGCTCCGTCAAACAACATTACATTTTATACCCAATACGGAGATTACATTGCCCGCTGGTCTGGGTTTATTACAGTTTTGTTTTTTCTGATTGCACTCAGTGGCAGATTGAAGAAAAAAAACACCCAATAAAGGTTGGATTCATGTAATCGGTTAATTTTGTTTAAATGACAGGAATTATTGTTATTTCCGATTTACTGACAATGGTTAATTATTATTATTTTCGCTCTGTAAATCAATAATGAAGTAAGAGGTAAACAAATTTAATTTACTTCTCGCCAAAAAACCAATGAAAGGGATAGATATGAGCAGGTATAAAATTTACACTAAAAAAGGAGACGATGGAACCACAGGATTGTTATCTGGCAAACGAGTCAGTAAGCATCATGTTAGGATTAAAGCCTATGGTACTGTAGATGAACTCAATGCTTGGGTGGGCATGATCAGAAATTTCAAAATCGATGAAAACACTGAAAACACCCTCATTAAAATTCAAAATGAATTAATGACCGTAGCTTCTCAATTGGCAGATGATACTGCCTATGAAGTCTCCAAATTGGTTAATATACTTGAACCCATAGACGAACAAGCCGTTAAAAATCTGGAAGATCAAATCGATATGATCAATGATGAACTTCCTGAACTCAAAAACTTTGTTATTCCTGGGGGGCATATCGTGGTTTCCTACGCACATTTGGTACGATGTACCTGTAGAAGAGCAGAAAGATTTGTCACCGAATTGAATGAAATTGAAAACGTCCCTCAAATCATTATTGCTTACATCAACCGACTTTCGGATTTCCTATTCATATTGTCAAGAAAATTAACAAAGGACTATCAGGTCAAAGAAATAAAATGGATCGCCCAAAAAAATAGCAGACCTTCTTGCTTAATTCCATTAAAAATTTATTTTTGCAGAAATTTGTAGTATATGTATTGGACGTTAGAACTCGCTTCCCACCTAAGTGACGCCCCTTGGCCGGCGACTAAAGATGAATTAATTGATTTTTCGATTAGAACAGGAGCACCCCTAGAAGTAGTTGAAAACCTTCAATCTATGGAGGATGAAGGTGATGTATATGAATCTATTGAGGAAATATGGCCTGACTTTCCAACTGAAGAAGATTATCTTTGGAATGAAGATGAATACTAAAGACAAGAATCTAAAACTAAAAGTCTCAAAAGAGGCTTTTTTTTTGCTTAATTTTATTGAGATTTAAAACTAACGAATGAGTCTATTAAATTCCGTTTTAAAAGTTTTTGTTGGAGATAAAACCAAAAAGGATTTGGCTAAAATCTTGCCCTTGGTAGAACAAATCAATTCCCATTTTAATTCCTACAAAGACATCAGTAATGACGAACTGAGAGACAAAACTTTAACTTTCAAAAATAAAATCAACTCCGATTTAAAGGAGGTCAATGATCAAATTCAGAAGATCAAATCCAAAATTGAAAAAACTGAAGACATTGATCAAAAAGAAAATTTATATCAAGAGATTGATAATTTGACCACAGAAAGTGAGAAAATCATTGCCCAAACTCTTGAAACAATACTGCCTGAAGCCTTTGCTGTAGTGAAAGAAACAGCAAGAAGGTTCGTTGAAAATACTTCCCTTAGCGTAACCGCAAGCGAATTTGATCGTCAACTTTCACAACACAAAACCTATGTCAATCTGGAAGGAGATGATGCCGTCTGGTTCAACGCATGGGATGCAGCAGGAAAACCCATTGAATGGGACATGATACATTACGATGTACAATTGATTGGTGGTATCGTTTTGCATCAGGGTAAAATTGCCGAGATGCAAACTGGTGAAGGAAAAACATTGGTCGCAACCCTACCGGTCTATTTGAATGCCCTTACAGGAAAAGGAGTTCACTTGGTTACCGTTAACGATTACTTGGCCAAACGAGACAGTGCATGGATGGGCCCTCTATTTGAATTTCACGGCATGAGTGTGGATTGTATTGATTATCACAAACCTAACAGCCCCGAAAGAAGAAAAGCTTATTTAGCAGACATTACCTATGGAACCAACAATGAGTTTGGTTTTGATTACCTGAGGGACAATATGGCGCATTCCAATGGCGATTTGGTTCAACCCAAACATCACTATGCCATTGTGGATGAGGTGGACTCTGTTTTGATTGACGATGCCAGAACACCTTTGATCATCTCAGGGCCAACCCCAGAAGGCGATCGACACGAGTTTGATTTACTCAAACCCAAAGTATACGCATTGGTAGCTCAGCAGCGATCATTCCTTAATGGAGTTTTGGCTGAGGCCAAAAATAAAATCAATGAGGGAGATACCAAAGAAGGTGGATTCCTTCTGCTAAGGGTTTTTAGAGGACTGCCCAAAAACAAAAGCCTCATCAAGTTTTTAAGTCAAGATGGGGTAAAGCAATTGCTCCAAAAGACAGAAAACTTCTACATGCAAGACAACAACAGGGAAATGCCCAAAGTTGACGCAGAGTTGTATTTTACCATTGACGAAAAAACCAATCAAGTGGAGTTAACCGATAAAGGGATTGAAACACTTTCATCGGAAAACGAAGACAAAAACTTTTTTGTCCTCCCCGATATTGGTGGTGAGATCGCCAAAATCGAGAATCAACAACTCGAAGTAAAAGAAGAAGCGGCTCTAAAAGAGCAACTCTTCCAAGATTTCAGTATAAAGGGTGAGCGTATCCATTCCATGAACCAACTTTTCAAAGCCTATACCCTTTTTGAAAAAGACATTGAATATGTGGTGATGGAAAATAAAGTGATGATCGTCGATGAGCAAACAGGACGGATCATGGACGGCAGAAGATATTCCGATGGACTGCACCAAGCGATAGAGGCCAAAGAAAATGTGAAAATTGAAGCCGCTACTCAGACTTTTGCAACCATCACACTTCAGAACTATTTCAGGATGTATGAAAAATTGTCTGGAATGACTGGTACGGCCATCACCGAAGCTGGAGAATTTTGGGAAATCTACAAACTAGATGTCATCGAAATTCCTACCAACAGACCCATTGCCCGAAAGGATAGAGACGATTTAATTTACAAAACCAAACGGGAAAAATACAATGCCGTTATAGAGGAAGTGACCGCACTATCAAAAGCAGGAAGACCCGTTCTGATTGGAACTACCTCTGTAGAAATTTCTGAATTGTTAAGTAAAATGCTCAACATCAGAAAAGTACACCACAACGTGTTGAATGCCAAATTACACAAAAAAGAAGCTGATATTGTCGCAGAAGCGGGAAACCCCGGGATTGTAACCATCGCCACCAATATGGCGGGAAGAGGAACCGATATCAAACTATCCGATGCCGTAAAACAAGCCGGTGGTCTTGCGATTATCGGAACAGAACGGCACGATTCAAGACGGGTGGATCGTCAACTTAGAGGTCGATCTGGAAGACAGGGAGACCCGGGAAGCTCTCAATTTTACGTCTCTTTGGAAGACAATCTCATGCGACTTTTTGGTTCCGATCGAGTGGCCAAAGTCATGGACAGAATGGGCTTAGAGGAAGGAGAAGTGATTCAACATTCCATGATGACCAAATCCATTGAACGAGCACAAAAAAAGGTAGAAGAAAACAACTTTGGCATCAGAAAAAGACTGCTTGAATACGATGATGTGATGAATGCTCAGCGAGAAGTCATCTACAAAAGAAGAAAACACGCACTGAGTGGAGACAGAATCAAACTCGATATTGCCAATATTCTCTACGATACTTGCGAGGAAATCACTCTTAGCAATAAAGCCTCCAATGATTTCAAAAATTTTGAGTTTGAGATCATTAGCAATTTTTCCATTACTTCCCCCCTGTCGGAAGAGGCTTTTCAGGAAACGCCTGAAAGCGATATCATCAATCAGTTGTATGATCAGCTAAGCGAACATTATCGCAATAAAATTACCGCCAATGCCGCATTGGCTTTTCCCGTAATTAAAGAAGGATATGAACGTCCAGGGAATACATTCGCAAGAATAGTAGTCCCTTTTACCGATGGGGTCAAAACATTGAAAGTGGTAACCGATCTCCAAAAAGCCTACGAATCAGAAGGCAAATATTTGGTTCAAGACTTTGAAAGGAACATCACCTTGGCTTTGATTGATGAGGCTTGGAAAACCCATTTACGGAAGATGGACGAACTCAAACAGTCTGTTCAACTGGCTGTACACGAGCAAAAAGACCCCTTGTTGATTTATAAATTCGAGGCCTTTGAACTTTTTAAGTCCATGATCAATAATTTGAACAAGGAAGTAATGTCTTTCCTGTTCAAAGGAGGACTTCCCAGTCAAAGTGATGCTCAAATTCAAGAAGCCAAAAGAAGATCCGCACCACCTAAAGGTTATAGAACCTCCAAGGATGAAGTACTCAATACAGATGAAATGGCTCAACAAAATCGTAATGTAGGGGCCGGAGCCGGAGGGGGACAAAGAAATGTGGTAGAAACCATCGTCAGAGAACGACCCAAAATCGGTAGAAATGAAAAGGTTGTCATCCGAAACGTCAGTACGGGCGAGACCAAAACCGTTAAATTCAAACAAGCCGAACCTCTCATCAACAAAGGAGAGTGGGTCATCAACAATTAATTTTATAAATTAGTACACACAATAATTGGGTGATGGAAATTTATGCTAAAGTTTTGTTGTGGGTGGTACCCTTCTTTATCATATTTATCGTTGTGGAGATTGCCTATGGTCATTATACCGGTAAGCAAACCCATACTTTTATGGACACCCTGTCTAGCCTAAGTTCTGGTATGACCAATATCCTTAAAGATATTTTGGGCCTGGTAGTGGTCATTATTTCCTACCCTTTTTTGCTTGAAAATCTTTCCTTCATCAAACTTGAAAACACTTGGTTATTGTACGTCATTGCGTTTGTTTGCATTGATTTTTCAAGTTATTGGATTCATCGATTGAATCATAAAATCAATTTTTTCTGGAACCAACATGTTATTCACCACAGTAGTGAGGAGTTCAACTTGGCTTGTGCCCTGAGACAAAGCATCTCGAATATATTGGGATATTCTGCATTATTCCTTATTCCAGCGGCTGTATTGGGTGTACCCCATGAGGTCATCACAGTCTTGGCACCGCTTCATTTGTTTGGTCAATTTTGGTATCACACCCAACACATCGGAAAATTGGGCATTCTTGAATATTTTCTTGTAACTCCCTCGCAACACCGGGTTCACCATGCGATTAACCCCATTTATATTGATAAAAACTTAGCTGCAATTTTTTGTGTTTGGGATCGTTGGTTTGGAACCTTTCAGGAGGAGTTGAAAGAGGAGCCTCCAATTTATGGTGTTCTAAAACCAGTGCGAACTTGGAACCCACTGATCATTAACTTTCAGCATCTATGGGGTATGATTCAAGATGCCTGGTACACCCGTTCTTGGAAAGAGAAACTCACACTGTGGTGGAAGCCCACTGGGTATCGACCTGATGATGTGGCATTGAAATTCCCCAGAACAAAAGTAAGCACTGAATACCCCTTCGAAAAATACAATCCCGAAATGAGTTATTTCAAAAAAGCTTGGGCACTTTTCCAGTGGCTGTGCATCACTGTTTTGCTGCTCCTTTTGCTATCCAACTACGAATCCTTCATCTCCTCTCAGGCTCTACTAATGGGAGGAGTGATCATGGTCAGTATCTTTGGTTTCACCTCATTAATGGACGATTATCAATGGTCTTATGCTTTTGAATTAGGAAGAAGCCTTCTGGGCTTGTTGTTTTTTTGCTTACCCTTTCAAAGTGACTTTTATTTGACTCATATTCCCGGTTTGTTCTACTTCGGAATCATCTACTTTTCTCTCAGTATCATAGGACTTCAATTGCTGGATCAAAAAAAGAAGCTCCCCCCTTTGAATGAAGGATAAAAAAAAAGTGTTGTTGTTGGGTCCTGCCCATCCTTTTAGAGGTGGCATTGCTGATACACAAAATTATTTGGCGCAAAACTTAAATGCACTTGGACATGAAGTGACGGTTTTTACCTTTACCACCCAATACCCAAAACTGCTATTCCCTGGCAAAACCCAATTCAGTGACGAAAAGGCTCCAGATCAACTCAATATCAAAAGAAAAATTCATAGTTTCAATCCTTTTAATTGGTCTAAAGTTGCGCAATCCATCAACCAGCTAAACCCTGATTATGTCATTTTTAGATATTGGACTCCTTTCTTGGCGCCCTGTTGGTACGGCATTGCGCGAAAAATCCATAAAACCATCAAAAAAATGGGTCTGGTTGACAATTGGATTCCTCACGAACCCAAGTTTTGGGACAAAACCCTGACACAACTTTTTTCAAGTCAAATGGATGGTTTTGCCAGCCTGTCGACTGCTGTGGGTGATCAAATTGTATCCGACAATCCTCAACTGCCAGTATGGAGGGGTTTCCATCCCATCACAGAGCACCTTCCTCGCGCTATCCCCCAAGAAAAAGCACGAGAGGCATTGGGTTGGCCCCAAGACAAAAAAATTGTACTGTTTTTTGGTTTGATTAGAAAATATAAAGGTTTGAACTTGTTGATAGAAGCTTTTTCCAAAATACCATTGAATCGCTCAGATGTAATCTTGGCCATAGTGGGTGAGGCTTATGAACCCAAACAGAAATATACCGAACTCATCCGAAAACTCAATCTCAAAGAGCGTATCATTTGCGATTTCAACTATGCCAATAGCCAAAAAGCCAGCCAAGTTTTTTGTGCCGCAGATGTCGTTGCACAAACCTATACCTCTGCCACGCAAAGTGGTGTTACTCCTCTTGCCTACCATTTCAAAACTCCACTTTTGGTCTCCGACCTAGCGGGGCTACGAACCCCCATTTTGGATGATCAAACCGGAATAGTCTCTGAAATCAAAGCCGAAAAAATTGCGGAGAATCTCAATAAAATTCTCTCTAACGATAAACTTTCACAATTTCAACCCTCCTTTCAAAAAGTTGGAGACAAATACAGTTGGAAATCATTTGGACTGTCTTTGATGAACTTTATGGGACAACTGTAGCATAAAATAGTGAGGTAAAATTTGTATTTTTAAAAAAAACTAAATGAGAAGCCTATTCCTATTGATCTCACTTGTGATGATCACTTCCTGTGATATAAAACCTGACACTTCTGACAGTAGTCCACCCAATATCGTTATTGTTTTTACAGACGATCAAGGCTATCAGGATTTGAGTAGTTTTGGGTCTCCCAATATCAGCACCCCACATTTGGATCAAATGGCTGAAAAGGGGTTAAAACTCACAAATTTTTATGCCGCACAGGCAGTGTGTTCCGCATCGAGAGCAGCTTTACTTACTGGTTGTTATCCCAATAGAATTGGAATTTCTGGAGCCTTATTTCCTCATCACAAAATAGGAATCAATGCACAAGAAACCACCTTGGCAGAAATGCTAAAAGCCAAAGGCTATAAAACTGGAATTTTTGGGAAATGGCATTTGGGACACCACCCAGAATTTTTACCCAACAACCACGGTTTTGACGAATTTAAAGGTATCCCCTACTCCAACGATATGTGGCCAGTTGATTATGATGGAAGGCAAGTACCCTCGGATCATCGATTGGCCAAGGCATATCCACAACTCCCTTTCTTCCAAAATTTTGAAGTGGTAAAAGAAATTAAAACCCTCGAAGATCAAGGACAGTTGACCACTGAACTAACTGAGGCTGCAGTAGATTTTATAGAGCGAAATAAAGAAAATCCCTTCTTTCTCTATGTACCTCACCCCATGCCTCATACACCCATTGCCGTCTCTGATAAATTCAAAGGGAAAAGTGAGCAGGGCCTTTATGGAGATGTCATTATGGAGATCGATTGGTCAGTAGGGCAAATCATGAAGAAACTAAAAGAACATCAACTCCACGAGAATACCTTATTTATTTTTACCAGCGATAACGGACCTTGGTTAAACTTCGGTAACCATGCGGGCAGTGCGCTCCCATTGAGGGAGGGCAAAGGTACCGCTTGGGAGGGTGGCCAAAGAGAGCCTTGTGTAATCTATTATCCCAATGCGATTGAAGGGGGAAGAATCATCGAAACTCCCATTATGGCTATCGACCTGTTGCCTACTATCGCAGAAATCACAGATGCAGAACTTCCTAAAAATAAAATTGACGGAAAAAGTGTTTTGAAAATACTGACAGGAGAAGATCATCAAAGTCCACAAGAAGCTTATTTCTTTTATTACAAACAAAATGAATTGCACGGAGTAAGATATAAAGACTGGAAGCTCTATTTCCCTCATTCATACAGAACCCTAAATGGCAGAGAAGCTGGAAAAGATGGATACCCCGTGAAATATGAAATGAATACAGTTGAAAATATTGAGCTATACGACCTTAAAAATGATATTAGTGAAACCAATGACGTCGCTGCCCAGTATCCAGTGGTGGTCGAAAAAATTAAAGTTCTAGCGAACGAAATGCGATCAAAGTTGGGGGATAAACTCTATGACATTGATGGAACTGAAAATCGACCTGCCGGAAGAATAAATTGATCATTAAAAGATGAAAATCATGTATCTACTACTAAGTTTTATACTCATCAACACTTGTCAAATTGGAACTCCTGAACCCAAAGATCGTTCGACGGCGGTTTGGAGTCCCTCAGAACACTATCAAAACAAATCCAAAGCCTACTTTGCTTCTGGATGCTTTTGGTGTGTGGAGGCCGTTTACGAAAGCCTGGAAGGAGTCGAAGAGGCTTTTTCTGGCTATGCAGGAGGGAAAACCAAAAATCCCACCTACTACCAAGTAATCACTGGAAAAACTGGTCATGCGGAGACAGTAGAGGTTGTCTATGACTCCAAAGTCATTGATTTTGCCACCTTAGTGGAAGTTTTTTTTGATTCTCACGACCCCACCCTTCTCAATCAACAAGGCCCTGATCGAGGGACACAATATCGCTCTGTAGCTTTTTATCAAAACGAATCGGAAAAGAAAATCATTGAGGATCATATCTCTAAACTGACCAAAGAAAGGGTCTATCCAAATAAAATCGTTACGGAAGTCAAACCGCTATCGAAGTTTTATTATGCTGAGAACTACCATCAAGACTATGAGAAAAACAACCCCAATGACCTCTACATATTGAATGTTTCTAAGCCCAGATTGAATAAATTCAAAGCCATATCGCCTGAATTGCTCAAAAAGGAACAGCATTGATTTATGTCAAAAATACCCCATTAAACTTTCGCCAGATGCGGAAAAATAACAAGCCCGCCAAAGCACCAAAAGTCATACCCGAAACAACATCCAAGGGATAATGAACTCCTATATAAATTCTACTGTAGGCCACTAGGAAAGCAACAAACAACAATACAAAAGGTAGTTTACGGTATTTGACCCCAAAAATACAAGAGAAAAAAACCGCCAAGGCAAAAGAATTGGAGGCATGGCCCGAGAAGTATCCATACAAACCCCCGCAGGAAGATTTAACCAACCTTAGCATTTCCATGATTTCAGGTTCGTGACAAGGACGTAACCGCTGGAAACCATCCTTAAAAAGATTGGTTCCCTGATCCGTGACCAAGATCAG
This sequence comes from Bacteroidota bacterium, assembly GCA_009936675.1. Lineage (GTDB taxonomy): Bacteria > Bacteroidota > Bacteroidia > Flavobacteriales > Flavobacteriaceae > UBA8316. Next base: position 3,532 of record JAACDY010000130.1, on the reverse strand, counting down.
AAGGGCAACGGAGAAGAGGAGCACTAAAAAAGATTTCAGACTTGTCTGCTTAAGATATTCAAGAGCCAAAAATAAATACAGACTAATATTGGTCGCCTTGTGGGTCATCAACATCCAAAAACCATCAAAAGTTTTGGATCCCATTTGATTGAGAAAAAGAAATACTTGCTGATCTAGGGCAATAAGCTCCTCCACGGGTTAATCTAAATTTTCCATTTCCTTATCATAGAAATCTAGTGCCTGCTCAATGAGTTGAGCGGTCTGGGATTCCAACTCCTCCCTGTCTTCCTTTTCAAACTCCTCCATCCAGTGAACTTCGTCATTGGCAACATTAAGAAAAAAACGGGGATACTCCGTATGCGCAATAAAAATTGCTTCTTCTAAGGCTGAACTGTCTGCAATCAAAAACTTTGGTAAATCCATCTTAAATATCGGTTTAGGAATCTAATTTTTGGGAAAGATACTGAAATCTGAGAAGCAACAACAGTGCTGAAAGTGTTAATCCTGTCAAAAGGCCCATCCAAATTCCGGAAGCCCCCCACTCGGTTTTTAGTCCCAAATAGTAAGAAACGGGAAAACCTATGGCTCCATAAGATATAAAGATCAGAAAGGCGGGAATAATCACATCTTGAATTCCCCTCAAGGCCCCCAAAACAACTGCTTGGAGTCCATCGGCGATTTGAAAAAAAGCAGCGATTAGGATTAAATCCGAGGCAATTTCAACCACCGTAAAAACATCGGAAGATATCTCTGGTGGATTGCCATCCAGATACAACCAAGGGCGTAAGTCATGGGTAACAACAAAGAACAAACAAAAAAGAGAACTCATCAGAAAAACGAGAAAAAAGGTAGATATCGCTACCCTTCTCAGGGAAATAAAATCTTGACGTCCCTTTTCGTTTCCTACCCGTATCATTGCGGTTACCCCCAAACCTAGAGCTACCATATAAGTCATGGAAGTCAAATTGAGTGCAATCTGATTGGCCGCTTGGGGATTTTTTCCCAACATTCCCGACATCCAAATGGCAGAGGTAAAAAAAGTAACCTCAAAGAACATTTGCAATGCGGAAGGAAAACCCAAAGAAATAATCTTTTTAAAAAGTGTCTTTTGGAGTTTTACTCTTAACAGTTTGCGGTTGTATCTTTTAAAACTTTTCTGATTTTTGACGTTGATGGCCATAAACAAGACCATTGTCCATCGGGAGAACAAGGTTCCCAGTGCTGCCCCTTCGACGCCCAACTCGGGAAAACCGTAAAGACCAAAAATCAAAAGGTAATTCAATAATACGTTAATCAGATTACCCATCAGCGTTGCATACATGGCCAAGCGGGTCTGAAACAAGCCCTCGGCAAATTGCCGAAGTCCTTGAAAACCAACCAAGGGCACCAACGAGAGGGCCACCCAAAAAAGGTAGGGTTTGGCCAAAGCAACCACTTCCTGAGGTTGCCCCATTTGTGACAACAGCGGTTGAGCCCACAGCACCAGCAGGGCCAATACCAAACCCAATCCAAAACAAAGGATCAGACCGTGAACAAAAACATACCTGACTTTGTTGTGATTTTTTGCACCAAAAGACTCCGCAATCATAGGAGTAATGGCGGTTGAGAATCCTATTCCTAGCGACATGGCTACAAAAACAAAACTGTTGCCCAAAGAAACGGCCGCCAATTCTGCCGTTCCCAACTGACCCACCATGATATTGTCGATCAATTGTACTACGGTGTGCCCCAACATACCCACTATGACGGGATAGGCCAATCGAAGATTGGTGCCAAACTCTTTGGTGTAAGTTCTGAGTTTCATGGAATATTAGCAGGGGAAATAAAGAATCTTATTCAAGACCCAACTGATCTGTAAGATACACCAAAGCAGCCATGGTCGCAGCTCCAATTTCCAATTCTCGCTTATTGATTTGATCAAATGTATCCATCTCGGAGTGATGATGGATGAAATACCTCTGGGAATCGGTTTTCAAACCTGCCAAAACCAATGCACTTCCTTTGAGCAAGTTCACATCTGCGCCGCTTCCGCTTCCTTCAAATAAATGGATATAATAGGGATCAAAATAGGGTTTCCAAGACAAAATTCTTTTTAAATACTTTTCTTTGGTATCAAAGTTAAATCCCCTGGGGCTAAAACCTCCAGTATCGGACTCTAATGCCAACAGGTGTTGTTCTTTGCTCTTTTTTACATTTTTACTGTAAGCCTTTGCTCCCTTCAATCCATTTTCCTCATTGGCAAACAACACCACTCTAATGGTGTTTTTGGGTCGAAATCCTTTTTGGCTCATCAATCTCATCACCTCCATAGACTGCACCACCCCTGCCCCATCATCGTGAGCTCCATCTCCCAAATCCCAAGAATCCAAATGGGCACCCACTAATATAATTTTCTCTGGAGATACTTCCCCATTGATTTGAGCAATGACATTATGAGATTTAACCTCTGGATAATTCTTGCAGTTTTGCTTGATAAAAAACCGTAGTTTGGGGTTTAGGGCAATCATAGAGCTAAGTAACTCAGCATCGTTGGTGCTGATGGCAGCAGCGGGAATTCTTTTATTGATGGGCAAATCGCCATAACTCATCACTCCAGTATGCGGATAGTCATCCAATCGAAAATTCAAAGAACGAACAATCACCGCCAGAGCTCCGTATTTGGCGGCTTCTGCAGCTCCATTGTATCGCTGATCTACGGCACCCCCATAGGCTTTAAAAGTGTTGATCAAATCTGCCTGCATAGGACGATTAAAAAAAACAATTTTACCTTTTATTTTGTCTTTACCCAATTTGGCCAATTCATCAATCTGATTGACTTCTATCACATTGGCACGAATTCCAACAGAGGGGGTCGCAATAGAACCTCCCAAAGCACATATGTTCACATTGATGGTGTTGCCTGGACTGGATTCTATATTGGCATATTCAAAAGTACCCCTAACCCATTTGGGAACCATAACCGTTTGCAACCAAACAGAATCCAATGGTAATGTATCGAGTTCCTCTTTGGCCCACTTAATGGCTCTCTCAGCATTCAAAGATCCCGACAAGCGTCCCCCTATTTGATTGGTGAGATGATTCAACCAATCGTAACTTTTTCCTTGGGTCAGTGCTTGGCGATAGATTTCTTTGATTTGACTGTTCACTTCTTCTTCCTTTTGAGCATTTAAAGAAAGACCAACGAACAGCAGTATTAGGCATAATTTTTTCATCATCAACTAAAGTTTGGGTTTAGCAGCAAATTGTTGAATATCCTCTTCGGTAACCGGATTCGACCCCAAAATCATCAACCTCTCAATAACATTTTTTAACTCGCGTATGTTACCGGTCCAAGGATAATCCATCAACTGATTGATGGCAGCTTTGGAAAAGGTTTTGGGATCTAGACCCTGATCGGCTACAAGGTTTTCGGTAAAGTAATCCACCAGCAATGGAATGTCTTTTTTTCTTTCTTTAAGAGAAGGAACTTTTATAAGGATAACTGCTAAGCGGTGATAGAGGTCTTCCCGAAATTTTCCTTGCTCTATTTCTT
>JAACDY010000129.1 GCA_009936675.1 Bacteroidota bacterium | reverse complement strand
TATCCTCCCTTTTTATTTTTACCCCTTTTCTAAAGAGCAATACCTTACTTATTTTGCTCAAACAACGCACTCACTTTTTCCCAATTGATCACATTAAAAAAAGCATTGATGTAATCGGGTCTTCTGTTTTGGTAGTTCAAATAGTAAGCGTGTTCCCAAACATCTAGTCCAAGAATAGGAGTTCCTCCACATCCAATACCTGGCATCAAAGGATTGTCCTGATTAGCAGAGGAACAAACTTCTACTCCACCTCCTTTTTGGACACAAAGCCAAGCCCATCCAGAACCAAATTGAGTAGCAGCGGCATTTGAAAAAGCCGTTTTAAAATCCTCAAATGATCCATAGGCGGTATCAATGGCCTGTGCCAGTGCACCCGAAGGTGTACCCCCTCCATTGGGGCTCATCACTTCCCAAAACAAACAGTGGTTGTAATAACCCCCTCCGTTGTTTCTCAGTCCTACATTGTTCATGTCAAGGTTTTCCAAAATGGTCTCGATGGTATCGGACTCCATTCCCGACCCCTCAAGTGCACCGTTGAGTTTTGTAGTGTAACCGTTGTGGTGTTTACCGTGGTGAATCTCCATGGTTTTTGCATCGATATGCGGTTCTAATGCATCGTTTGCATAAGGTAATTGTGGTAATTCAAAAGCCATAATAATTTTTTATTTTTTACAAAAGTAGAATTTCTTTTATTCATTTGGTGAGTGATGATGGCTAAAAAACCTAATTTTAAGAATTATACCAGCATATGAAATCGAGTCCCTTCCAAATCATAAATGCGGCTGCAGGTTCCGGAAAGACATATGCGTTGGTCTTTGCCTATCTTAAAAAATTACTTTCCTCCCATCACGATGACGGTTATCGAAAGATGCTGGCATTGACTTTTACCAACAAGGCCGTCAACGAGATGAAGTTTAGAATTTTAGACAATCTCTATCTGCTTGCCCATCATATTGAGGAGGATAAAATTAAAGACATTCGCTCCAGTTTACTTAATGATTTGGATGTTGACTTGCCCTCACTTCAACAAAAAGCCAAAAGGGTATTGAATAAAATCCTACACGAATACGCCGCTTTTGAAGTGATTACACTGGATCGTTTTACTCACAAAATCATCAAGAGTTTTGCAAAAGATTTAAAAATACCCGCCAGCTTTGAGGTTACTTTAGACAGTGATTTGTTGTTGGAAGAAATGACAGAAAATATTTTAGATCAAGCTGGTATTGACAAACCCTTGACTGAAATCTTGGTCGCTTTTAGTTTGAGTAAAATTGATGAACTCAAGAGTTGGAATATTGGTCAAGATTTATTCGACTTCTCAAAACTGTTGCTCAATGAGAACGATCGAGAGCCACTGTCTATACTAAAAAAAATTGATCAAGGAGAATTTAAAGCCCAAAAGAAAACTTTCCAAAAACGCCTCAGCACGCTCAAGGAAGAGCTGAAAACCATAGGAATCGATACACTTCAACTGCTGAACGATAAGGGATTGAATGAAGATGATTTCAATAGAAAAACCCTCTATAAGCATTTCGAAAAAATAGCGAGTGGAACTGTTGATGATCTGTATAAAAACCAATTGGAAAAAAACCTTAAAGAAGGTCAACGCCTATACACACAATCACTCTCTGAATCCAAAAAAAACATCATTGATGCCCTTATTCCTCGGTTACTTGAGTATTTTATCAAGGCCAAATTAAAAGTAGGCAAACTATTGCTTCTGAAGAGTATCATCAGTCAATGGACTCCTTTGTCGTTGATTGGTCGGATGGAAAAGGGTCTAGAGGATTTACAACTTCCAGAAAATCGATTGCTTCTGAGCCGCTTTAACGAAATGATCGATAATGAAATTTCGGGTCTTGATGCTCCATATATATACGAGCGCTTGGGAGAAAAATACCGTTATTATTTTATCGACGAATTTCAGGACACTTCCCGTTTGCAATGGAAAAATCTCATTCCTCTAATTTCCAATGCCTTGCAAGGCTTGGACGATGACCATCAAATGGGATCCCTCTTGCTAGTCGGTGATCCCAAACAAGCCATATACAGGTGGAGGGGAGGGGACAACAAACAGTTTTTGAGCCTTTTGAAAAAAGAAAGTCCCTT